>NZ_JBSGET010000130.1:0-24845 GCF_053603035.1 Kitasatospora sp. NPDC004272
ACCGCTTCCGCCACCAGCCGGTTGTCGCCGGTGAGCAGGACGGGTCGCAGGCCCAGGGCGCGCAGTTCGGCGATGGCTTCGGCGCTGGTGGGCTTGACGGCGTCGGCGACCTCCAGGACGGCCCGGGCCGTCCCGTCCCAGCCGACCGCGATCGCGGTCCGCCCGGCCCGCTCGGCCGCGGTTCCGGCGGCGGCCAGGGCGGGTGGCAGGGGAGCGTCGAGCAGGACGGCGCGGCCGGCCAGGACGGTGCGGCCGTCGACGGTGCCCTGCACGCCGAGGCCGGGCCGGTTGCGGAAGTCCTCGACGGGGGGCAGGTCGCCGAGGCGTTCCTGTGCGGCGGTGGCGACGGCTTGGGCGATGGGGTGTTCGGAGGCGTGTTCCAGGGCGCCGGCCAGCCGCAGCGCCTCGTTCTCGGTGGTGTCTTCGGTGGTGTGGACGGCGAGCAGGGTCATCCGGCCGGTGGTGACGGTGCCGGTCTTGTCGAGGACGACGGTGTCGGCCTTGCGGGTGTGCTCCAGTACTTCGGGGCCCTTGATCAGGATGCCGAGTTGGGCGCCGCGTCCGGTGCCGACCAGCAGGGCGGTGGGGGTGGCCAGGCCGAGGGCGCACGGGCAGGCGATGATCAGCACCGCCACGGCCGCGGTGAACGCCTCGGTGGGGCTGTCGGTGGCCAGCAGCCAGCCGACCAGGGTGCCCAGGGCGATCAGGATCACGGCGGGCACGAAGACGGCGGAGATCCGGTCGGCGAGGCGCTGGGCGGCGGCCTTGCCGTTCTGGGCGTCCTCCACCAGCTTGGCCATCCGGGCGAGTTGGGTGTCGGTGCCGATCCGGGTGGCTTCGACGACCAGTCGGCCGCCGGCGTTGACGGTCGCGCCGGTGACGCCGTCGCCCGGGGCGACCTCGACGGGGACGGATTCGCCGGTGAGCATCGAGGCGTCCACCGCGGAGTTTCCCTCGATGACGGTGCCGTCGGTGGCGATTTTCTCGCCGGGGCGGACCACGAACCGGTCTCCGACGGCCAGTTGTCCGACCGGCACCCGGGTCTCCCGGCCGTCGCGCAGCACGGTGACGTCCTTGGCACCGAGTTCGAGCAGGGCGTGCAGGGCGGCGCCGGCCCGGCGCTTGGCGCGGGCCTCCAGCCAGCGGCCGAGCAGGATCAGGGTGGTGACGGCGGCGGCGGTCTCCAGGTAGAGCGCTGAGGAGGCGTCGGCGCCGCCGACCGTGAAGGTGAAGGAGTGCCGCATGCCGGGCATCCCGGCGTCGCCCCAGAACAGTGCCCACACCGACCAGCCGAAGGCGGCCAGGGTGCCGAGCGAGACCAGGGTGTCCATGGTCGCGGCGCCGTGCCGGGCGTTGGTCCAGGCGGCCCGGTGGAAGGGCAGGCCGCCGTACACGACGACCGGGCCGGTGAGGGCGAACGCCAGCCACTGCCAGTTGTCGAACTGCAGGGCGGGGACCATCGAGAGCAGCACGACGGGGACGCTGAGCACGGCGCTGACCAGCAGCCGCGTCCGCAGCGGGTCGGGCTCCCGGGCCGGTTCCGCCGCGGGTTCGGGGGCGGCGGGCGGGGGCGGGGGCTCGGCGGTGTAGCCGGTCCGCTCCACGGTGGCGATCAGGTCGGCGACGCTGGTGCCGGGGCCGAACTCCACCCGGGCCTTTTCGGTCGCGTAGTTGACGCTGGCCGCGACGCCGTCCATCCGGTTGAGCTTCTTCTCGATCCGGGCGGCGCAGGACGCACAGGTCATGCCGCCGATGGACAGCTCGACGCTCTCGTGCGGGGTGGCCGCGGGGTCGGTGGTGGTGCTCATCAGCTGGTCCGCTTCGCTCGGTGCACGGAGGGAGGGGTGCGGGGGCGGCCCGGGCCGCCCCCGCGGGCGGGTCAGGAGGCCCGGCCGACCAGTTCGTAGCCGGCCTCGTCCACGGCGGCGGCGATCTGCTCGTCGCTGGGGACGGGTTCGGCGGTGACGGTGACGGTGCCGGCCGCGGCGTCGGCGGCGACCGCGGTGACGCCGGGCAGGGTCGAGACCTCGCCGTTGACGGCCTTCTCGCAGTGGCCGCAGGTCATCCCGGCGACGGTGTAGGTGACGGTGCTGGACATGGGGACCTCCAAGAACGCGCGCGGGCTGGGCCGGATGCGGTGCGCTGACAACAACCACAATACCCCCTGGGGGTATTCAGTCCAGGGGGTGGCGCGTTCCTGCGCGCGCGGTCCGCGGCCCGCCCCCGAGGGTAGTGCGCACCGGGCCGGGAACGGCAACGGCGGGCGGCACCGCGCCGGGCCGCCCGCCGTCGGTCATCCGAACGGTCAGGTCGCGGCGGGCGCCCGCTCCTCGCGGCGCACCAGCGTGCGCAGCCACAGCAGGCCCAGCAGCGAGACGACGACCAGGCCGAGGGTGTCGTACAGGGTGTACAGGTGCACCTGCCGCTGGGTGGGGTGCGGCAGGTAGCCGTTGGCGAACAGCTGTTCCTGCAGGTCGGTGGTGGTGGTGCGGACCACCAGCCAGACCGCGATGCCGTTCATGCTGTCCCACAGCGCGTGCAGCAGGGAGACGCCCAGGTAGGTGAGCAGCACCGGGGCGGTGAAGCGGAAGTGCGCGCCGCGGCGCTCGCGGAACAGCACGCCGCCGAGGATGCCGGTCCACAGGATGTGGCCGACCGGGGCGAGCAGGCCGCGCAGGATCTCGGTCTCCACCAGATCCTTGAGCGACAGGCCGTGGATGGTCAGCACCGCGTTGAACGCGTACCCGGCGCTCTCGAACGCGGCGAAGCCGGCGCCGACCGTGGCGCCCAGCACCAGGCCGTGCTTGAGGCCGCGGACCGGGATGCCGCGGGCCACCAGCACCAGCGCGAAGAGCTTCACCGCCTCCTCGATCAGGCCGACCCCGAGGTACATCCACACCGAGGGGGAGAGCAGGTAGGTCTCCAGCACCGAGGCGCCCAGCACGCCGATGATCCCGCCGACGCCGAAGCAGGCCAGGATCCGGCCCGGGCCGACGTCCGAGGCGAACCGCTCGTACGCCCAGACGGTGAAGGTGGCCGGGACCAGGAAGCTGCCGAGCAGCACGATCGTCGGCACCAGGTTGCTGTTGGAGGTGGCGAAGGTGACCAGCACGGTGGCCGCCCACAGGGCCAGGCCGGTCAGCAGGACCTTCAGCCAGTAGCGGGTGGGTTCGGCGCTGCCCCGGCGGGGCGGGGGTACGTTCCGGCGGCCGCTCGGGTTGCCGTAACTCGGGGGTGTCGTGCCGTAACCGGACATCCGGGAGCCCTTCCGTCGCCGCGTAGCCGTAGTGAACGTACGGTATGACAATTTGGGGTGATTGGCCTGCAATGTCGGAATTTCGCCCGGACGGAGCAGGGCCTCCGGACGTCCGATATGTTCGGAAGGTGCACCTTCGAGACGGGGACGGAGCACCGTCCGGCCGGACCGGCGGGCTGCCGCCCAGCAGGCAGCGCAACGCCCTGCTGGCGGCCGACCTGCAGGACCTGTCGCTGCTGCGCCGGGCCGGACCCGCGCTGGTCGCGATCGCCCTGGTCTCGGTCGCCGACTACCTGTCCGGACGGGACCGCTACCTGGCCCCGCTGATGGTCGTCGTCCCGTCGGTGGCCGCGCTCACCCTGCGGCCGCGCGAACTGCTCGCGGTCTGCTTCCTCGGCCTGATGGCCCTGTTCGGCCTCAGCCACTTCGACCAGGTCGTCGACTTCAGCGACAGCCGCTTCCTGTACGGGGCGATCGTCAGCTACGTCGCCGTCACCGCGCTCAGCGCCTGGATCGCCGAACTGCGGATGCGACGAGCCGCGGCCTTCGCGGCCGTCAGCTCGGTCGCGGAGGCCGCCCAGCGCGCACTGCTGCGCCAGCCCGAACCGGTGGTCGGGCCGCTGCGGCTGGCCGTGCGCTACGTCTCCGCCGCGGACGCCGGCCGGATCGGCGGCGACCTGTACTCCGTCCTGGACACCCCGTACGGCACCCGGGTGCTGGTCGGCGACGTCCGCGGCAAGGGGCTCGGGGCGGTGCAGACCGCCGCCGTGGTGCTCGGCGCGTTCCGGGAGGCCGCCTACGACGAGGAGCAGCTGCCCGCGGTGGCCGGGCGGATCGAGGCCAGCATGCGCCGGCACGTCCCCGACGGGGAGTTCACCACCGCGATGTTCGCCGGGTTCCGCGAGCCGGGCAGCGTCGACCTGCTGCACCTGGGCCACGTTCCGCCGCTGCGGGTGCACGCCGACGGCAGTGCCGAGGTGGTCGACTTCGCCGAACCCTGGGTGCCGCTCGGCCTCGGGCACCTGGTCTCCGGCCGGCCCCGCCCGACCGCCGTGCCGTTCGGCCCGCGGGACGTCCTGGTGCTGTGCACCGACGGCGTGGTCGAGGCCAAGGGCGCCCGCGGCGGCGAGTTCTACCCGCTGGCCGAACGCGCCGGACCGCTGGTGCGCGACGGCTGGCGCTCGCTCGCCGACCTCGACGCCGCCGTCGCCCGCCTGTACGCCGACCTGCTGGCCCACACCGGCGGCGAACTCGGCGACGACGCGCTGCTGCTGCTGGTCACCCGGCCCGGACCGGACGCGGCGGACTGAACGGGACGCTCACTTGGCGTCGCCGTAGCAGTCCACCACGGCGGTGGTCAGCGGGAAGCGCACCGGAGTGCCGCCGAAGACCAGCGCGGTGGCCTCCTCGGCGGCCTCCGCGACCGCCGCGGCCACCGCGTCCGACAGGTCGGCGGGGGTGTGCACCACCACCTCGTCGTGCTGGAAGAACACCAGGTGCGGCCGGTCGTCGCCGGAGCGCAGCGCGGCCAGCCGGCGGCGCAGCGCCGCGAGCAGCGCCAGCGCCCAGTCCGCGCCGCTGCCCTGGATCACGAAGTTGCGGGTGAACCGGCCCCGGGCGCGGGCCGAACGGCCGCCCGCCTCCCCGGCCTCCGGGGCCTCCGTCAGGTCCAGCCAGTCCGCCGAGGGCGGCGGGCAGACCCGGCCCAGCCGGGAGGAGACCACCCCGCCGTCCTCCCCGGTGCGGGCCGCCGCTTCCACGTACCCCATCGCCGCCGGGTAGCGGCGGCGCAGCGTGTGCAGCAGCGGGCCGATGCCGCCGCCGGTCTGGCCGTACATCGCGCCCAGCAGGCCCAGCTTCGCCTTCTCCCGGTCGCCCTGGAAGGCGCTCGCGGCCAGCGCCGCGTACAGGTCGCCGCCGGCCGCCGTCCGGGCCAGCCCGGCGTCGCCCGACAGCGCGGCCAGCACCCGCGGCTCCAGCTGCGCCGCGTCCGCGACCACCAGCAGCCAGCCCGGATCGGCCACCACCGCCCGGCGCATCGTGCGCGGGATCTGCAGCGCGCCGCCGCCGCGCGAGGCCCAGCGGCCGGTCACCACGCCGCCCACCACGTACTCCGGGCGGAACCGGCCGCCGCGCGCCCAGGCCGCCTGCCAGGCCCAGCCGTGCGCGGCGTGCAGCCGGGACAGCTCCTTGTAGCGGACCATCAGGGCCGCCGCCGGGTGGTCCACCGCCTTCAACTCCCAGGAGCGGGTCGAGGACAGCTGGACGCCGCGGTCCGCGAACGCCTTGATCACCTGGGTGTGCGAGTCCAGGTTGAACGGGCGGGCGCCCAGCGCCCGCTGCACCTCCAGCGCCAGCTCGGCGAGCTTCACCGGCTGGGTGCCCGGGATGGTCGGACGCGGGCCCAGCAGCTCGGTCAGCAGCGCGTCGTGCACGTCCGTGCGCCAGGGCAGCCCGTCGTGCGCCATCTCGCAGGCCAGCAGCGCGCCCGCCGACTCGGCCGCCACCAGCAGCCGCAACCGGGACCGGGCCGCCGGGTCGGCGATCGCCGCCAGCCGCCGCAGCTGCTCGGCGTGCACCGCGACGGTGGCCTCCAACTGGTCGGTGCCCGGCGGCAGTTGCAGCCGGTCCGGAGCGAACAGGCCGTCCTCGTCGGGCAGCGCGCCCTCCGGCAGGTCGGTCGGCACCGGCAGGGCGCGCAACCGCGCCCAGGCCGCGCCCAGCGAACGCGGCGCCCCGAACCGGCCCTCCCGGCCCAGCAGCAGCGCCTCGGTCAGCCGCAGGTCGTGGCAGCGCGCCAGCCGCTCGGGCAGCGCGGCCAGCAGCGGCCCGTACGCGGCGTCCGCCGTCGGCCACACCCAGCGCGGGGCGTGCGCGGCCTCCACCGCGGCCACCGCCTCGGCCAGCCGCGGCGCGGGCTCGGGCGGGCCCAGCGGCGCGCCCTCCTCGTCGAGCGGCTGCAGCCGGCCGCCGGGGCCGTGCGGATCGGGCACCAGGGCGTAGCGCACGGGCGACGGCTCCTCTCGGGGACGGGACAGGACGGAACGGGACGGGGGCCAGGGCTGGTTCGGGTACGTGTTCGGGCGTACGGGCAGGACCTGTCGACGGTAGCCGGTGGCGGTGACAAGCGGCGCCACGACGCGGGCGGCGGGGGTGCGGCGACGGCTGACGGCGCCTCACCGCCGGGGGCGGCGCGCGGGCGGCGGCGACGGGCGGCGGCTTGACGTGACAGTGTTCCGCCACGGCCCGGTGGCCCGTAATGTCGCCGTTATGAGCGACAACCCCTTCTTCGCGCCCAGCACCCTGGTGTACGAGCTCCCGCCCTTCGCCGAGATCCGGGAAGAGCACTACCGCCCCGCCTTCGACCGGGGCACGGCCGACCAGCTCGCCGAGGCCGCCGCGATCGCCGCGAACCCCGAGCCACCGACCTTCGAGAACACCGTGGTGGCGCTGGAGCGTTCGGGAGCGGTGCTGCGCCGGGTGACGGCGGCCTTCTTCAACCAGGACTCCTCCGACACCACCCCCGGCATCCAGGAACTCGACGCCGAGATCAGCCCCCTGCTGGCCGCCCACGCCGACGCGATCCACCTCGACGCCGCGCTGTTCGCCCGCCTCGACGCCCTGCACGCGGCCCGCCACGAGCTGGGCCTGGACGCCGAGTCGCTGCGCCTGCTGGAACGCCGGCACACCGCCTTCGTCCGGGCCGGCGCCCGGCTCGACGCCGACGGCCAGCGGCGGCTGCGCGAGATCAACGCCGAACTCGCCGCCGACGCCGCCGCGTTCCGCAAGAACACGCACGACGCCTCGCTGGCCGGCGCGGTCGCCGTGGACAGCGCCGCCGCCCTCGACGGCCTGTCCGCCACCGCGGTCGCCGCCGCCGCCGAGAACGCCCGCGCGCTCGGCCAGGACGGCCGCTGGGTGCTCAGCCTGAAGAACTTCTCCAACCAGAGCGAACTCGCCGCCCTCACCGACCGCGCCCTGCGCGAGCGCCTGCTCACCGCCTCGCTCCGCCGCGGCCTGGACACCAACGGCCCGCTCGCCGCCCGGATGGCCGCGCTGCGCGCCGAACGCGCCGCCCTGCTCGGCCACCCCAGCCACGCCTCGTACGTGGTCGCCGACGAGACCGCCGGCACCGTCGAGGCGGTGAGCGCCATGCTCGGTCGGCTGGTCGCCCCCGCCGTCGCCAACGCCGAGCGCGAGGCCGCCGACCTGGCCGCCGCCGCGGCCGCCGACGGCATCGCCGAACTCGCCGCCCACGACTGGGCGTTCTACGCCGAGAAGGTGCGCGCCGAACGCTACGAGGTGGACACCGCGGCGCTGCGGCCCTACTTCGAACTGGAGCGGGTGCTGCGCGACGGCGTCTTCCACGCCGCGCACCTCGCCTACGGGCTGACCTTCACCGAGCGGCCCGACCTGACCGCGTACCACCCCGACGCCCGGGTCTTCGAGGTGTTCGACGCGGACGGCTCGGCGCTGGGCCTGTTCATCGGGGACTTCCACGCCCGCGAGTCCAAGCGCGGCGGCGCCTGGATGAACGAACTCGTCCCGCAGTCCCGGCTGCTGGGCACCCGCCCGGTCGTCGTCAACAACCTCAACATCGCGCGCCCGGCACCCGGCGAGGCCGCGCTGCTCAGCTGGGACGAGGTGCGCACCCTGTTCCACGAGTTCGGGCACGCGCTGCACGGCCTGTTCTCGGACGTCCACTACCCGTCCTTCGCCGGGACCGAGGTGCCGCGCGACTTCGTCGAGTTCCCGTCCCAGGTCAACGAGATGTGGATGACCCGGCCCGAGGTGCTCGCCCACTACGCCCGGCACCACGTCACCGGGGAGCCGCTGGACGCCGCCGTGGTGGAGCGGATGCTCGCCGCCGAGAACTACGGGCAGGGCTTCCGGACCGTCGAGTACCTGGCCGCGGCGCTGCTCGACTGGGCCTGGCACACCCGGACGGCCGCGGACCCGGTGGTCGCCGACCCGGAGGAGTTCGAGGCGCGGGCGCTCGCCGGGGCGGGCATCGCCCTCGCGGCGGTGCCGCCGCGCTACCGCACCGGGTACTTCAACCACGTGTTCTCGAACGGGTACAGCGCCGGGTACTACGCGTACATCTGGTCCGAGGTGCTGGACGCCGAGACGGTGGAGTGGTTCGGCGCGCACGGGCGCGGCGTGCGGGAGAGCGGGCAGCTGTTCCGGGAGCGGCTGCTGTCCCGGGGCGGCAGCCGGGACGCGCTGGAGTGCGTGCGGGACGTGCTGGGGCGGGAGCCGGAGATCGGGCCGCTGCTGGCGCGGCGCGGGCTGGAGTAGGCCGGCCGCCCGCGCGGTTCCCCACGCCCCCGGCGGGGCGCGCCCGCGCGGGGGGCGCGGGGGCGGGAGGAACGACGGGGACGGGCGGGGTCAGACCTCCGGGGCGGCCAGCATCGGCGGCAGGTCGGCGGCCGCGGAGAGCCGGCCCCACAGCAGGTCGGCGAGGGCCTGCACCATCCGGGCGCGCGGGCAGGGGCGGGTCTCCAGCCACCAGTCGCCGGCGGCCAGCACCATGCCGGTGATCGAGCGCCCCCAGGTCTCGGAGAGCAGCGGGCCGTCCTGGCCGAGGTCGATCTGCTGCTGGATGGCGCGGGTGATCTCCTCGGCGATCTGCCGCAGCGCGGGCGCCAGCGCGTTGCCCACGCCGGTGGGGTCGCCGGGCTCGGGGTGGGTGAGCAGCCGGTACACCTGCGGGCGGGACTCGATCGCGGCCAGGTAGACGTCCAGCACGTGCTCGACCCGGTCGCGGCGCTCCAGCGGCTCGTTCAGGGCCGAGCGGACGGCGGCCAGCAGCCCGGCGGTGTGGCGCTCGGTCAGCGCGCCGATCAGGCCGTTCCGGTCGCCGAAGTGCCGGTACAGGATGGGCTTGGTGATGCCGGCCTCGGCGGCGATCGCGTTCATGCTCGCGCTCGGGCCCTCGCGCTGGACGACCCGGTCGGCGGCGTTGAGCAGTTGTTCGCGGCGGGGTTCGGTGGTCATGCGCTGCTCCTCGTGCGGGCGGGTATGCGGCTCGGCGGGCGTTGACACCGGTTACCTATCGGTAGCAGACTCGCCGCCATGTTACCGGAGGTAACAGCACAGTGGCGCGGACCCGCCGGCCCGCACCCCCGTCTCCTGGAGGCCGACATGACCACCTTCTCGCTCGACCCCGGGCCGGACCAGATCGCCGTCCGCGACTGGCTGCACGGCTTCGCCGCCGACGTCATCCGCCCCGCCGCCGCGGAGTGGGACGAGCGCGAGGAGACCCCCTGGCCGATCATCCAGGAGGCCGCCAAGCTGGGCATCTACTCCCTCGACTTCTACGCCCAGCAGTTCTTCGACCCCTCCGGCGTCGGCATCCCGATCGCCATGGAGGAGCTGTTCTGGGGCGACGCCGGCATCGGCCTCGCCATCACCGGCACCACGCTGGCCGCCGTCGCCGTCCTCGCCAACGGCACCGACGAGCAGATCGGCACCTGGGCCCCGCAGATGTTCGGCACCCCCGAGGACGTCAAGGTCGCAGCGTTCTGCTCCTCCGAACCCGACGCCGGCTCCGACGTCTCCGCGCTGCGCACCCGCGCCGTCTACGACGAGGCCAAGGACGAGTGGGTGCTCAACGGCACCAAGACCTGGGCCACCAACGGCGGCATCGCGCACGTCCACGTCGTGGTCGCCACCGTCGACCCCGAACTCGGCTCCCGCGGCCAGGCGTCCTTCATCGTCCCGCCCGGCACCAAGGGCCTCAGCCAGGGCCAGAAGTTCAAGAAGCACGGCATCCGCGCCTCGCACACCGCCGAGGTCGTCCTCGACGGCGTCCGGGTCCCCGGCCACTGCCTGCTCGGCGGCAAGGAGAAGCTCGACGCCCGCCTCGCCCGGGCCCGCGAGGGCACCAGGGGCGGCGGGAAGAACGCCGCCATGGCCACCTTCGAAGCCTCCCGCCCCGCCGTCGGCGCCCAGGCCATCGGCATCGCCCGGGCCGCCTACGAGGTCGCCCTCGACTACGCCGGGACCCGCGTCCAGTTCGGGAAGCCGATCATCGAGAACCAGGGCGTCGCCTTCCAGCTCGCCGACATGAAGACCCGGATCGACGCCGCCCGGCTGCTGGTCTGGCGCGCCTCCTGGATGGCCGTCAACAACAAGCCGTTCACCAGCGCCGAGGGCTCGATGTCCAAGCTGTACGCCGGGGAGACCGCCAAGTACGTCACCGCGCAGGCCATGCAGATCCTCGGCGGCAACGGCTACACCCGCGAGTACCCGGTCGAGCGGATGCACCGCGACAGCGCCATCTACACCGTCTTCGAGGGCACCAGCGAGATCCAGCGGCTGGTCATCGCCCGGGCGATCTCGGGCGCGCCGATCCGCTGACGGTCCGCCCGGGCCCCGCCGGCCCCGCCGGCGCCCCGGCGGCCCTCAGAACCGGGGTTCGCGGCGCTCCAGGAAGGCCGCCAGGCCCTCCCGGACGTCCGGCGCCGTCCGGGAGGCGCGCTCCCACGGCGCCAGCGCCGCCGCCGCGTCCGCCGGGGCGACCGACAGCGCCGCCTTCACCGCGCCGATCGTCTGCGCCGAACGGCGGGCCAGCAGCGCGGCGAACTCCCGGACCCGGGCGTCCAACCCGGCGGACGGCAGCACCTCGTCCAGCAGGCCGAACCGCTCCGCCCGGTCCGCGGACAGCAACTCGCCGGAGAACAGCAGGTACTTGGCCCGGGCCGGGCCCACCAGCGCGGCCAGCCGCAGCGTCGGCACCGCCGGGTACACCACGCCCAGCTTTGCCGGGGTGATGCCCAGCCGGGCGTCCTCGGCGGCCAGCCGCAGGTCGCAGGCCAGCGCCAACTGGCAGCCCCCGCCCACGCAGGCGCCCCGGACCGCCGCCAGCGTCGGGCGCGGGAACGCCGCCAGCGCCTCCTCCGCGGCCACGTTCAGCGCGTGGTAGGCGTCGGCGGCCGCCGGGTCCGCGTACACCCCGGCCAGTTCGGCGATGTCCGCGCCCGCCGAGAACGCGCCGCCCGCGCCGGTCAGCACCAGCGCCCGGACGTCCGGGCGCTCCGCCAGCGACGCCAGCACCCCGGGCAGCGCCCGCCACATCGCGCCGGTCACCGCGTTGCGCCGCTCCGGGCGCTCCAGCAGCAGCACCGCCACCCGGTCCGGGCCCACCCAGCAGCGCAGGCCCGGCGTACCGGTGGGCAGTTCGGCGTCGCCCGGGCCCGGGCGGTCGAGCGGGTGGGCGGTGCGCGCGGGCATGACGGGCCTCTCGGGGGACGGCGGGTGCCGCCCCAGGCTCCCACGCGGGCCCGCGCCGGGCGACGTGACCCGCGTCAACCCCCTCCGCTACGCCGCGCGGGCCGCCCGCCACTCCGGGGCCAGCATCGACCAGACCTCCAAGTCCAGCCGGACGCCCAGGTGTTCGGTGTGCTTGCGGAGCGTGCCGTCCAGCGTCATGCCCAGCCGCTCGGCGACCGCCCGGCTGCGCAGGTTGACCGTGCTGTTCCACCACTCGGCGCGGTACAGGCCGCGCTCCAGCAGCGCGTAGTCCAGCAGGTGGCGGGCGGCCGCGGTGACCAGGCCGCGGCCCCGGGCGGCCGGCTCGGTCCACACGCCGATCTCGCACACCCCGCCCGGGGCGTCGAAGCTGACGAACATCACGCCGCCGACCAGGGTGCCCGCCAGCCAGATGCCGTGGATCCGGCCGGTGTCCGCGGCCTGCTTGTCGGCGAACTTCCGCAGCGTCGCCCGGGCGGACTCCAGGTCGGTGCTGCGGGTGGCCCACGGGATCCACGGGTCGACCCCGGCCCGGGCGCGGTCCATGTGCGCCAGGAACTCCCCGGCCTGCCACGGTTCCAGCGGGCGCAGCTCGGCGTCCTCGGCGAGCGCTACGGCGTACATGGTCGGCGTCCCTTCGGGTCACGGGGGCGCACCACGGGGCGCGCCCCCGGGTACGTAACAAACGTTTGGTAGGTACCCTAGCGCGCATGACTCCACCCGCCAGGGGCGACCACGAAGCCCGCCGCCGCGACGTCTCGGAAGCCGTCGGGCGGGTCCTCGCCGAACGCGGCTTCGGCGGCCTGACGCTGCGCGCGGTGGCCGCCGAACTCGGCGCCTCCACCGGCCTGCTCACCCACTACTTCCCCAGCAAGCGGGCCCTGGTCGCGCACGCGCTGGAGGTCCTCGACCGGCAGGCCGCCGGACGCCACCGGCCCGCCACCGAGGCCGCCGGCGCCGCCCGCGGCCTGGTCGCGCTGCGCGCCGCCCTGCTCGACGTCCTCCCGCTGGACGCCGCGGGCGCCGCCGGGAACCGGATCTGGGTCGGCTCCTGGGACGCCGCCCTCGGCGACGCCGAACTCACCGCCGGCCACGCCGAGCGCTACCGCCGGGCCCGCCGCGGGATGGCCGAACTCTGCGCCCAGGCCCAGGAACTCGGCGAACTCCCGGCCCGCCGCCCGGCCGGCGACCTCGCCGCGCTGGCCCAGTCCTTCGTCCTCGGGCTGGTGGTGCAGGCGCTGTTCGCCCCGGAGGAGTTCCCGCCGGAGCGCCAACGCGCGCTGCTGGACGGGTTCCTGGCGGACCTGGCGACGGGACGGGAGTAGCCGCGCGCGGGGCGGCGGGCCGCCGGCGCGGGGGCCGGGGGTGGTGGGCGGAGGACCGCCGCGTACGGTGGGGGAGTGCTCACCCTGCGGCGTCGGGGCCGGTCGGGCCGTGTGGGCGCCCCCAGCAGGATTCGAACCTGCGACCTACCGCTTAGAAGGCGGGTGCTCTATCCGCTGAGCTATGGGGGCCGGGGTGTGACGTCGGCCCGCTTGCCGGGCCTGGGCCGGGACGAGATGTTCCGGGACAGGATACGGGTGTTCAGTTCCGCCACCTGGACTTCGAAGACCGGACCGGGGTGTGTCGGTCTCCGCGGGGCGGTCCGATAATCGCAGGTAGTGCCGTGGAGTGCAGCGGTCTACCGGCCCTCGGTGCGGGACGTTGTGCAGTCGTTACGGGGCTGCAACCCCACCCGTTATGGATTCGGCGGGCAATCGCCCGGGCGGCCCGCGGGTGGGGGCGCGTTTAGGGGTTCCATCGGTCGGATGACATGGACGGGGCGAGCCCGGGGCCACCCGTTCGTGGGTCCGGGGGCGGGTCGGGTGCGGGCCGGGGGTGGGCCGGGGTGGCTGCCGGATGTGGTGGCCGGGTGTGGTCGCCGGGTGTGCGCGCGGCACCGGAGGGGCGGCGGGCGCCGGGCGGCGCGGCGCGGGGGCGGCCAGGATTTTGTCGTGAGCACGGCACTTGAATGGTCGATTTCCGACCGGAAACGCAGTGAATTCACTCGGGAGAGCGACTGCGGTTTTCCACAGGCCGGAGTTTTCCACAGCGGCGCGGAAGGTGCTGGTGCGGATTTCCCGGAAGGCGGAGGATCCTTTCGCGGCGGAGATTCCGCCGGGAAAGACCGCCGGTCACCGCGGCCGGGGACGGAGGAAGCGGAATGGACGAGGCTCTGGTGACGATGGTCGGTAACGCCGCGTCGGGCGTGACGTACCGGGAGACGGCGGGTGGGGTGTCGGTGGCCAACTTCCGGTTCGCCGCGCGGGAGCGGCGCTACGACCGCGAGCGCGGCGACTGGACGGACGGCGCGACGACCTGGGTGACGGTGGTGGCCTGGCGGCGGCTCGCGGTCAACGTGGTCAGTTCGGTGAGCAAGGGTGATCCGCTGCTGGTGAGCGGGCGGTTGAGGGTGCGCGAGTGGGAACAGGAGGGCAGCCGGCGGGTGGAGGTGGAGATCGACGCCCGCTCGGTCGGCCACGACCTCGCCCGCGGGACGTCCGCCTTCCGGCGCGGCCTGGAGGCCAACCCGGCTCAGTCGCAGGAGGGTTCGGGCGTGGACGGTCGTTCGGGCGGGCGCCCGGAGGGCCGTCCGGAGGGCCGTTCGGAGGGCCGGGAGTCGGTGGCGGGCGGGCCGAGGGAGGTGGGACTGGTGGGGGAGGCGGTTCCGGACTGGATCGTGGCGGCGGTCGCGGCCCGGCGCCGGGCGGAGGAGGCCGGGACGGGCGGGGCGGGCGGGGCGACCGGGGAGGGAGGTGCAGATGTGGCGCAGGAGGTTCTGAACTGACCGAATCGAGGTACTTCTTGGGCCGGTGAGTGCAATCATGATTGCTGCGGCGGCGCCCCGTGGCTTTATGTCGACACATCAACTGACCTGGACGATCAGCTCTTTGATAACGGAACGGCCACGATATCGTCCTGATTCGCTACGGCCCTGGAGCGGCGGGGCCGCCCTCATAGGATGCGTCGGGTCCACACACGTGCAGCGGCGCCACAGGGGGTGCCGCTTTGCCGGGGCGGGTTGCCGATGGCATGTCGCCGCCCGAAGGGATCCCACATGTTCCACAAGCAGGGGCGGGCCGTTTCCCGCATCGTTGCTGTCATGCTCGCGTCCGGTCTGACGGTCGGATCGGGCCTGCTCGCGACCGGTGCGGCCGCCGCGGCCGGTAGCACCTCGGGCGTGACGGCGAAGCTGAAGCCCGGGCTGCGCTTCAACGAGCGGATCCAGTACGAGGACCGTCCGGGCCACATGAACTCCGCTCCGGCCGGCCTGTTCGAGCTCGCCGTCGACAACAACGGCGGCACGCTGCAGGTCTACTGCATCGACCTGCTCAACCACACCTTGCCGGACGCCACTTACCGCGAGACCGACTGGGCCTCCAGCTCGCTGCAGAGCAAGCCCAAGGCCGGCCCGCGCATCACCTGGATACTCCAGCACTCCTTCCCGAGCGTCGGCGTCAAGGACCTCGCCAAGAACTCCGGCGTCAAGGGCCTCACCGAGGACGACGCCGCCGCCGCCACCCAGGTCGCCATCTGGCACTTCTCCGACCCGACGGTGAAGACCAAGCAGGACGACAAGGAGGCCACCGCGCTCACCGCCTGGCTGATCGACCAGGCCGAGAAGAACGGCGACGCCGCCGAGCCCAAGCCGACCCTCAGCCTCAACCCGGCCTCGGTGGCGGGCAAGAGCGGCGACCTGGTCGGCCCGATCACCGTCTCCGCGGGCGGCGGCGCGGCCGACGTCTCGGTCGCCCTCGACAAGGACGGCACCGACGCCGGCGTCACCCTGGTCGACAAGGACGGCACCCCGGTCAAGACCGCCCACAACGGCGACCAGCTGTTCGCGAAGGTCCCGGCCGGTGCGGTGGCGGGCAACTCCACCGTCACCGCCTCCGCCAGCGCCACCATCGGCCTCGGCCGGGCGTTCGTCGGCGACGACAAGGGCGAGCACAGCCAGACGCTGATCCTGGCCGGCAGCGGCAAGGTCAAGGTCGACGCCGGCGCCAAGGTCGCCTGGGCGCCCAAGGGCGCGATCCCGACCGCCACCGCCAAGGTCGACTGCGCCCAGGGCGCCGTGGTCATCACCGCCGGCAACAAGGGCGACCAGGACTGGACCTTCACCGTCGGCGGCAAGACCGTCACCGTGAAGCCCGGTGCGAGCACCGACGTCACCCTGCCGGTCGAGGAGGACGCCGAGTACAAGTTCACCGTCACCGGCCCCGGCGAGTTCTCGCAGACCTTCGAGGGCGTGCTGAACTGCAAGACCGACAGCCACACCGTGCCGCCGACCGACACCGCCTCCCCGTCGGCCTCGGTCTCCGCCTCCGCCCCCGCCTCCGTCCCGGCCTCCCCGGCCCCGTCGGCCAGCCCGACCGGCCCTGAGCTGGCCTCCACCGGTGGCGGCATGGGCACCGGCCTGACCGCCGCCATGGCGGCCGTGCTGGTCGCCGCCGGCGGTGCCGCGGTCTACGGCCTGCGCCGTCGCGGCCGCCACAGCCGGGCCTCCTGAACGACCAGCTGAACCCCTCCGCCCGGCCCCCGCGCCGGGCGGACGGGAACGGCCCCGCCTCCCGGGACAGGGAGGCGGGGCCGTTCGCGTACCGGGCCGCCCGCAGCCGCGGCCCGGGGGCCGCACACCGGGGGCCCGGAATGTCGGGGCGTTCGGGACGGCTCCGCCCATGGGCCGACCGGCGAACGGAGGGCGGCGTCGCGTGCCGACGGCTGTCGCCCGGACGGCTTCTCCTCGGTCGCCGTGGCTCCGCCACGGCTCCCTCGTCGGCACCGCCCGGACTCGGCCCTCGACCCGCTCCTTCTCCCACCCTCCAATCGCCGGTCGTTCTTACGGCACAATGGAAGGCTGCAAGCCGATTACTCACGACGACGCCGGAGCGATCCCAACGTGGCGGAATACATCTACACCATGCGCAAGGTGCGCAAGGCACACGGCGACAAGGTCATCCTTGACGACGTGACGCTCAGCTTCCTCCCCGGGGCGAAGATCGGCGTCGTCGGCCCCAACGGCGCCGGTAAGTCGACCGTGCTGCGGATGATGGCGGGCTTCGACCAGCCCTCCAACGGCGACGCCTTCCTCTCGCCGGGCTTCACCGTCGGCATGCTCCAGCAGGAGCCCCCGCTCGACGAGTCCAAGACGGTCCTGGAGAACGTCCAGGACGGCGTCAAGGAGATCAAGACCAAGCTCGACCGGTTCAACGAGATCGCCGAGCTGATGGCGACCGACTACTCCGACGAGCTGCTCGCCGAGATGGGCACCCTCCAGGAGGACCTGGACCACGCCAACGCCTGGGACCTCGACGTCCAGCTGGAGCAGGCCATGGACGCGCTGGGCTGCCCGCCCGGCGACTGGCCGGTCACCAAGCTCTCCGGCGGCGAGAAGCGCCGCGTCGCGCTGTGCAAGCTGCTGCTAGAGCAGCCCGACCTGCTGCTGCTCGACGAGCCCACCAACCACCTGGACGCCGAGTCGGTGAACTGGCTGGAGCAGCACCTGGAGAAGTACCCCGGAACCGTCGTCGCCGTCACCCACGACCGGTACTTCCTGGACAACGTCGCCGAGTGGATCCTCGAACTCGACCGCGGCCGCGCCTACCCGTACGAGGGCAACTACTCCACCTACCTGGAGACCAAGCAGACCCGTCTCAAGGTCGAGGGCCAGAAGGACGCCAAGCGCGCCAAGCGGCTCAGGGAAGAGCTGGAGTGGGTCCGCTCCAACGCCAAGGGCCGCCAGGCCAAGTCCAAGGCCCGCCTCGCCCGCTACGAGGAGATGGCGGCCGAGGCCGACAAGATGCGGAAGCTGGACTTCGAGGAGATCCAGATCCCGCCGGGCCCGCGCCTGGGCAGCGTCGTCATCGAGGTCGACGACCTGCACAAGTCCTTCGGCGAGAAGGTCCTGATCGACGGCCTCAGCTTCACCCTGCCGCGCAACGGCATCGTCGGCGTGATCGGCCCCAACGGCGCCGGCAAGACCACCCTGTTCAAGATGCTCCAGGACCTGGAGACCCCGGACAGCGGCACGGTCAAGGTCGGCGAGACCGTCAAGATCAGCTACGTCGACCAGACCCGCTCCAACATCGACCCGAAGAAGACCCTGTGGGAGGTCGTCTCCGACGGCCTCGACTGGATCAACGTCGGCCAGGTCGAGATGCCCTCCCGGGCCTACGTGTCCGCGTTCGGCTTCAAGGGCCCGGACCAGCAGAAGCCGGCCGGTGTGCTCTCCGGCGGTGAGCGCAACCGCCTCAACCTGGCGCTCACCCTCAAGCAGGGCGGCAACCTGCTGCTCCTCGACGAGCCGACCAACGACCTCGACGTCGAGACGCTGTCCTCGCTGGAGAACGCGCTGCTGGAGTTCCCCGGCTGCGCCGTGGTCATCTCCCACGACCGCTGGTTCCTGGACCGGGTGGCCACCCACATCCTCGCCTACGAGGGCGAGAGCAAGTGGTTCTGGTTCGAGGGCAACTTCGAGTCCTACGAGAAGAACAAGATCGAGCGCCTCGGCGCCGACGCGGCCCGCCCGCACCGCGCCAGCTACAAGAAGCTGACCCGCGACTGACCCCCGAAGGTCGCAGTGCCGGCCCGGCAGCACGCCCCCGCGGGCGGGCTGCCGGGCCGCTGCCCGTAGGCTGCCAGTAGGTACCCACGGGTACGAATGGAGTTTTGAGGAGAACGCCGTGGCCCGCCACATCTACGCCTGCCCCCTGCGGTGGTCCGACATGGACGCCTTCGGACACGTCAACAACGTGGTCTTCCTGCGCTACCTGGAGGAGGCCCGGATCGACTTCATGTTCACCCAGGCCGCCGAGGCCGGGGCCGGGGAGTTCGCGGGCGGCTCGGTGGTGGCGCGGCACGAGATCGACTACAAGCGGCCGCTGGTGCACCGCCCCGCGCCGGTCACCATCGAGACCTGGGTGACGAAGATCGGCGGCGCCTCGCTGACCGTCTGCTACGAGATCAAGGACGTCGCCGAGGACGGCACCGAGACGGTGTACGTCACCGCCTCCACCGTGGTCGTCCCCTACGACCTCGCCGAGGCCCGGCCGCGCCGGATCAGCCCCGTCGAGCGGGAGTTCCTGAGCCGGTTCACCGACGAGCAGCCGGCCGGCTGCGCCGCCTGACCGGGCCCCGCGCACCGCGGACCCCACGCCGACCTCCGCCGCCGACCGCCGCCGCGCCGATGAAACGAGCTGAACCCCGGTGACCGTGCAGACCCGACTCGACCTCGCCGACCAGCGCGAGGGCGCCGACCTGGCCGCCTTCCTCGGCCGGCTGCTGCGCTACGACCGGGCCGCGGCGGTCCGGCTGCAGGCCGTGCCGGGGCCGGACGGCGGGGTGCTGGCCGTGTTCGGGCGGCTGCCGCTCGGCGAGTCCGCCGTCCTGGTGGTGCGCACCGTGCGGCTGACCGGGCCGGTCGCGGCCGCCGACCTGACCGTCTCCGCCGGGCAACTGCTGGAGTCCGTGGACGAGTCGGGCGCCGCGCTCGGGCTGCCCGCCCCGGTCACCGGCCCGTCCTGGGCCGGGCTGCTCCCGCCGCGCTCCGGCTGGCGGCCGGTCGGGCGGCCCCCCGTCGACCGGGTGGTCGGCGAAGTGCGCTCCGCCGTCGAGGAGTTCAAGCGCCGGGTCGCCGAGGTGCCGGAGCACCACCGCAGTCGGCAGGCGATCGACGCGGTCGCCGACGAGATCTGGTCCCGGCCGCTGGGCGCCGCCGCCGACCTGCCGTTGCGGGCCGCGCACGCCGCCCACACGATCGGGTTCCTGCGGCCCGGCGCCCCGCTCGCCGCGTACCGGGCCGGGGCCTGGCTGCGGTTGGACGCGCCCGCCGGGTCCGTCCTGCTGCGCACGGCGGCCGCGCCCGGCGCGGGCCTGGGCCTCAGCCCGCTGCGCTGAGCCGGCTGCGCCGTGGTGAGCTTGATCCGGGGATCTCGGAGGATCGCGTTCACGTACCAAGGTCCGCCAGGGCTTTGGCAGGGGAACGCCCTGCTGATTCGGGTGGGTCCGGCGGAAGAGCCGGGTCGGCCCACGGTGCCTGCGCCCGTTCCGAGGGCGAGGCGGCTTCACTCGCTGCCGGCTCGGGAGAAGCGCCAGGGGCGAAGCGGCCGCACCCCGGTCGCGACGGTCGGCGCCGCAGCACGGGCGAGGACGACTCCGTCACCCTGGTCGGCGGCGTTCACGGACCGGTCAGGGTGATGATCGTGCTGGCCCGGGGCGGCCTGGACACCCGTCTCTCCCACCGCCCGCCACGACATACGCGCCTTCCGCTCACCTCCCGCCGAGCCCGAGCGGCCATGTTCTCGACGCGCCATACCTGACGGCCAGGCGCGGGCGGGACGGCAATTCGGACTTGTCTGTCCAAAACTTAGATTTCGCCTGTCGTCCCTTATTTTGAAGTTGCTCGAAATCGGCCAGTATCGTGGCCGATTCAACCCCGATGGGTTGTGCGTATTCAATCCTAATCGTAGGATCGCCTCGCGGGGATGGGGTGGGGGCTGGGGCGGGAGTGAAGACGGCCTCGGTATCCGTCTGCCCGGTTCCCTTGACGGGTCGGAATTCGAATTTACCAGCAGGGGGTAATTGTGTCGGTCGAGCGCAGCGGGAAGCGCATCAGCCGCAGTGTCGGAATCGTGATGGGAATAGCCGCCGCTGCGGTGGTCATCCCGGTGGGTGGTGCCTCGGCGGGCACTCCCTACTCGGGGGACACCATCCGCAACCTCAACAGCGGGCTCTGTCTGGAGATCGCCGACTGGGGGACCAACGACGGCGCGATCGCCCGGCAGTGGTCCTGCACCGGAGGGGCCAACCAGACGTGGATACAGTCCGGGGGCACGCTCAAGAACGCCTACAGCGGTAAGTGTCTGGAGATCGCCGACTGGGGGACCAATGACGGCGCGATCGCCCGGCAGTGGTCCTGCACCGGAGGGGCCAACCAGACGTGGCATTTCGGTAACCGTGCCAACCCTAATTCCGGCTACGACTCCCTCATGCCGTGGGTGGCCAGCAATGCGAACGGCAATAAGTGCCTGGAGATCGCGGACTGGAGCAAGGACAACGGCGCGATTGCCCGGCAGTGGTCCTGCACCAGCGGTTGGAACCAGGCTTGGGGCTGGGGATCCGCCCCTATTTGGTAACAGGTAAACCGTCGCTCCGTCCGGAACGGTGAACGTCGGGCCGGGAATTCCGCTCACGAAGTGGAGCGGTCGCGGCCGCTGCCGGACCCGCGTCAGTGCCGAGGGGTGGGGCACCCGTTCACGGCGGTGCCGACCGCCGCTCGCGCGGATGGTCCACCGCGTCCCCGGCCCGGTGAGCGAGGCGATCGCACTCGTGCCCACCAGGACCGATATGACAACGGTCACCGGGGCGCCGGGCTGGGCCCGCCGTGGGGCCGGGGCCTCAGCCCGCGGTGTTGATCATCGAGGCGGCGGCGTACGTCATGTAGCTCCACAGCTCGTGGTCGGCCTCGGCGGGCAGCGCCAGCTCGTCCAGGGCGGCGCGCATGTGCTTCAGCCAGGCGTCGTGCGCGGCCCGGTCGACGGTGAACGGGGCGTGCCGCATCCGCAGCCGGGGGTGGCCGCGGCGCTCGCTGTAGGTGCGCGGGCCGCCCCAGTACTGCATCAGGAACAGTGCGAAGCGCTCCTCGGCCGGGCCGAGGTCCTCCTCCGGGTACATCGGGCGGAGCAGTTCGTCCTGGGCGACACCCCGGTAGAAGAGGTGGACCAGCCTGCGGAAGGTCGCCTCGCCGCCGACCTGGTCGTAGAAGGTCTCCTCGGGTGCGGTGGTGGTCTCTCGCCCGGTGTCAGTCACCCGTCCATGGTCGCAGACGCCGACGGGGGCCGTACACCGGGACTTCCGGCGTACGACCCCCGTCCCGGGGCGGTCGGCGGCTACACGTCGTCCCAGTTGAAGAAGCGCCACGCGACGGCGCACAGCACCGCGGTGAAGCCCAGCAGGATGCCCATCGCGGGCAGTGCCTCGGCGAGGCCGCCGCCCTGGCTGAGCACCGACTTCGCCGGGACGATCAGGTAGCGCAGCGGCAGGGCCCGGGAGACGTCCTGCAGCCAGTTCGGGGCGAAGTCCAGCGGGATGAAGGCGCCGCCGAGGAAGGACATCGGCAGGATGATCAGCTGGTTCATGCCGTTCGCCGACTCCTCGGTCTTCGCCAGCGAACCGGTGACCAGGCCGATCGACATGAACGCCACGGTGGCGCAGACCACCAGCGGGACCACCAGCCACCAGTTGCCGGTGAGTTTGAGCCCGAAGTAGTCGAGCTGCGCGACCATCAGGAACAGCGCGGTCTGGGCGAGCGCGACCAGCACGCTGACCAGCACCCGGGCGCCGACGATGGTGCCCGCCGAGATGGGCGCCAGCCGCAGGCGGCGCAGCACCCGGCTCTTGCGCCAGGTGACCAGGGTGAAGGAGGCGCCGTAGACCGCGCCCATGGCGACCGCGTAGGCGAGCAGGCCCGGGGTGAGGTACTGGATCGGCTTGGTGGAGTCGTCCTCGACCTTGGCGGCGTCCAGGGCGTACTTCGGGGTGACGTTCGCGGCCGCCTGGTTGGCGTTCTGCACCACCGAGTTGACGATGCCCTGCACGGTGCCGGACTTCACCTGGTCGGCCTGGCTGAAGCGGAGCACCAGGGTGCCGTCCGGCTTCTGCAGGACCAGGCCGTCCAGGTCGCCCTTCTTGACCTTGGTGAGGGCGTCCTCCTCGCTCAGGCCGGTGGTGATCTCCAGCGCGTCCAACGCGCCCCCGGCCTGGGCGCGGGCGTCGTCCAGCACCTTGACCTGGCCGACCTCGGCGACCTTGACGTGGGTGCTGCCGCCGCCCTTGTAGAGGACGCCGAACAGCAGCAGGAACATCAGCGGCAGCGCGAGGGTGAAGAACAGGGTGCCCTTGTCGCGGACGAACCCCAGCAGCATCACCCGGGACAGGCCGACGAAGGCGTTGGCCTTCTCCGCGCCCTCGGGGGCCGGGGCCGGGGCCGGGGCGGCGGGCCGTTCGGTGGCGGTCATGCCCGGTACTCCCGTCCGGTCAGCTGGAGGAAGACGTCCTCCAGGGTGGCGCCGCGGACCTCCAGGCCGCGCAGCGCGTTCTGCTCGGCCAGCACGGACAGCACCGGGCCGGGCTCGACGGTGGAGAGCGCCAGCGTGACGCCGTCGTCCTCCAGGCCGGAGAACACCGCGCCCGCGGCGGTGAGCAGTTCACGGGCCCGGTCCCGGGACAGCAGCCCGGACTCGATCCGGACCCGGACGGTGTCGTCGATCTCGCGGACCAGCGCGGCGGGGGCGCCGGTCTTCAGCACCTTGCCGTGGTCCATCACCGAGACGCGGTCGCAGAGCACCTCGGCCTCGTCCAGGTAGTGCGTGGTGAGGACCACCGTGCGGCCCTCGCCGTTGATGTCGCGCAGCAGGTCCCACAGGTTGCGGCGGGCCTGCGGGTCGAGGCCGGTGGTCGGCTCGTCCAGGAACACCAGCTCCGGGTCGTGCACCAGCGCGCAGGCGATGGACAGGCGCTGGGCCTGGCCGCCGGACATCTTGGTGGTCAGCACCGCCGCGGACTCGGTCAGGCCGACCCGCTCCAGCATCGCGTCGGCCGCCCGGGCGCCGATGCCGTAGAAGGAGGCGAAGGTGCGGATGGTCTCGCGCGCGGTCAGCTTGGCGAAGAAGGCGGACGCCTGGAACTGCACGCCCATCCGCGGCAGCAGCTTCGGGTTGCGCGGCCACGGCGCCAGGCCGAGGATCTCCACCCGCCCCTCGTCGGCCTCCCGGATCCCCTCCAGGATCTCCAAGGTGGTGGTCTTGCCGGCCCCGTTCGGTCCGAGCAGACCGTAGAACTCGCCAGTCGCGACGGAGAGTGACACCCCGTCGACGGCCTGGACATCCCCGTACCGCTTCCGGATCCCGTCCGCGGTTATTGCTTCACTCATGGGCCGAGCCTAGGGGCACCGACCACTCCCCTAGGCACTTTTGTGCGAAAGTTGAGCGTTCTGCGACCGCCCGGTGGACGGGACCGGCCCGCGGCGGGGGAGTCGGACTCCCCGCCGCGGGCCGGTGGTGACTGAGCGTCAACTGCCGTGGCGTCAGGCCAGGTGCACCGTGATGGTGGTCCAGGCGCCGACGTGGATCCGGTCGCCGTCGTTCAGCGGGATCGCGGTGTGCGGCGGCAGGGTGTCGGCGCCGCCGTTCATCGTGGTGCCGTTGGTGGAGTCCTGGTCGACCACCACCCAGCTGCCGTCCGGCTGTTCGGCCAGCAGGGCGTGGTGGTGCGAGGCGCCCGGGTCCTCCGGGGAGACCGACAGGTCGATCTCCGGTACGGTGCCGCGCTGCTGGCTGCGCCGGCCGATCCGCAGCTGGCCGCGGCCGGTCAGCTGGATCCGCCGCTCGGAGGTGTACTGCGGGAAGTACAGCCCCGCCGCCTCCGGGCCGCTGCGGGTCATCATGTCGGTGAAGTACTCGTGGTCGGGCGCCACCACGGCGAACCAGGTGGCGCGCTGCTGCTGCGGCGCGGCCCCGGGCTGCTGCCCGGGCGGGGAGAGCCGGAACGACGTCCCCGAGTCGGGGCCCGGCTGCGCCGGCCGGCCCGCCGGGGGCGCGGACGGCTCGGGGTACACCGGGCCGGTGCGCTCGTAGTCGATGTCCGGGAACCCCGCCGCCGGGGGCTTGTCGAAGGCCGGCGCGGGCGGGGCGGCCGGCGCGGCCTGCGCCGCCGGGTAACCGGGCTGGCCGGGGCGCCCGGGCTGGCCGGGCTGGCCGTACGGCGACTGCGGCTGCTGGTGCTGCTCGTACGGCGGCCGCGGCTGCTCGTACGGGGACTGCGGCGCGTGCGGCTGCTGCGGCTGCTCGTACGGGGGCCGCTGCTGGTGCTGCTGGTGCTGCTCGTACGGCGACTGCGGCGGACGCTGCTCGTACGGCGGCGGGGCCGGGGGCTCGAACGCGGACGGCGCGGCCGGGGGCGTGGCGGCGGGCGGCGGGAAACCGTAGCCCGGCTGCTGCTGCTGCTGCTGCGGCTGCGGCTGCGGCTGCGGAGGCCGCTGGGCCTGCGGGGGCGCGGGCGGCGGCTGGTGGCCCGGCACGGCGCCCGGCGGGCGGGCGGAGGTGGCCAGGTTGTAGTCGTAGCCGCACTCCTCGCAGTACCGGCCGGTCTGCGGGCTGCGGCAGATCGGGCAGGTGACCAGCCCGGTGGTGGGCGGGGGCGGCGGCGGAGCGCCGTACGGGCCGGGGGCGCCGGGCGCGCCGGGTGCACCCGCGGCGGGCCCGGTGGGCGTGCCGGCGGGCGGGGTCGGGGTGCGGCGCGG
>NZ_JBSGET010000131.1:0-24767 GCF_053603035.1 Kitasatospora sp. NPDC004272
TTACGATTTTGCTCCGGTAGTGTCGGGTGTTCATCCGTGTCCAGATCCGATGGGTGCGTACGTGACGTACGCACCACCCCGGGGCGTTCCGGTCCGGGCTCCCGTCCCGCACAATGGGCAGTCGGGTCCATGCGCCCGCGACGGCATCTGTTCGGTATCAATTCGCCCAGGGCGTAGGGCAGAGCGGTCGAAGTCGGCGGAAACAGCGGCTCGGCAGAGTACCGTCGGATACCAGACCGACCGCCGACGGCGCAGCCGGTCTCACAGCACCAGGCCCCGACCCCCGCGGGGCCCCTGGCGAAGGGGAAGCACCTCGTGGCACGCATCGGAGACGGTGGCGACCTGCTCAAGTGCTCGTTCTGCGGCAAGTCGCAGAAGCAGGTGAAGAAGCTGATCGCCGGGCCAGGCGTGTACATCTGCGACGAGTGCATCGACCTGTGCAACGAGATCATCGAGGAGGAGCTCGCCGAGAGCTCCGAGGTGCGCTTCGAGGAGCTCCCGAAGCCCCGCGAGATCTACGAGTTCCTGGATCAGTACGTGGTCGGGCAGGACCTCGCGAAGAAGGCGCTGTCGGTCGCGGTCTACAACCACTACAAGCGCGTCCAGGCCGGCGAGGCCGGGCGCAGCGGCAGCGGCCGGGACGACGCGATCGAGCTGGCCAAGTCCAACATCCTGCTGCTGGGCCCCACCGGCTCCGGCAAGACGCTGCTGGCGCAGACCCTGGCCCGGATGCTGAACGTGCCGTTCGCGATCGCGGACGCCACGGCGCTGACCGAGGCCGGCTACGTCGGCGAGGACGTCGAGAACATCCTGCTGAAGCTGATCCAGGCGGCGGACTACGACGTCAAGAAGGCCGAGACCGGGATCATCTACATCGACGAGATCGACAAGGTCGCCCGCAAGAGCGAGAACCCGTCGATCACCCGGGACGTCTCCGGCGAGGGCGTGCAGCAGGCGCTGCTGAAGATCCTGGAGGGCACCACCGCCTCGGTGCCGCCGCAGGGCGGTCGCAAGCACCCGCACCAGGAGTTCATCCAGATCGACACCACCAACGTGCTGTTCATCGTGGGCGGCGCGTTCGCGGGCCTGGAGCGGATCATCGAGGGCCGGGCCGGCGCCAAGGGCATCGGCTTCGGCGCGACCATCCGCTCCAAGCGCGAGGTCGACTCGGCGGACCACTTCCGCCAGGTGATGCCGGAGGACCTGGTGAAGTTCGGGATGATCCCGGAGTTCATCGGCCGCCTGCCCGTCATCACCAGCGTGCACAACCTGGACCGCGAGGCGCTGCTGCAGATCCTCACCGAGCCGAAGAACGCGCTCGTGAAGCAGTACCGCAAGCTGTTCGAACTCGACGGCGTGGAGCTGGAGTTCACCCGGGACGCGCTGGAGGCGATCGCCGACCAGGCGATCCTGCGCGGCACCGGCGCGCGCGGTCTGCGGGCCATCATGGAGGAGGTGCTGATGTCCGTGATGTACGAGGTGCCGTCCCGGCAGGACGTCGCCCGCGTGGTGGTCACCGGGGACGTCGTCTCCAAGCACGCGATCCCGACCCTGGTCCCGCGCGACATGATCAAGCGCGAGCGCCGGGAGAAGAGCGCCTGAGGCGCCGCCCGGCCCGCCACTGAGGGCAACGGGGAGGGGCCCCGCACCGTCGCCGGTGCGGGGCCCCTCCCCGTTGTGCGCCGCTCGCGCCTCGACCGCGGCGCGGCGGGGGGCTACTTGAGGATCTCGGAGGTCTGACGCAGCTCGCGGGAGTCGGCGGCGACCTTGTCGAGGGTGATGTCGTCGCCCTGCTCCAGGACGATCACCAGGGTCGAGTAGTCGGCCCAGGCGCAGACGTTGAGCTCGGTGTCGGAGCTGTTCACGACGGCGCAGGACATCGTGCCGCCGAGCGGCCCGGCGTCCACCGACTTCTTCTGGGAGACGGTGTCCCCCTCCTCCTCCATCTGCTTGAACTGCGCGTCGACCTGGGCCTCGGGCCGGGTGATCTTGCCGTAGCCGCCGGCGGCGACCACCAGCCGGCTCTGGTCGTCCGTGGTGTAGAGGGCCGCGACGGTGCCGTCCATCACCAGGTCGGAGTCCTTCTTGATGCTGTCGGCCAGCCCCTGGGCGGTGTCCGCGCCGGCCTCGCTGCTCATGCCCTGGAAGTTCGCGGGCAGGACCAGCTTGTACTTGCCGGTCTTGGAGACGGTGTCGTAGGCGAGGTAGCCGACCACGCCGGCACCGGCCAGGATCACCGCGGACACGATCGACAGCGTGATCCACAGGCCCTTGCGGGAGGACTTCTGCGGCGGAGCCGGGTAACCGGCCGGGTACCCGGGGGCGCCGGCCGGGTAGCCCTGGGGCGGGAGCGCCGCCCCGCCCCAGGACTGCTGCGGCTGCTGGGGCTGCGGGTAGCCGTACCCGGGCTGCTGCTGCGGGGCGCCGGGCGCGCCCTGCGGGGGTATGGGGGCGCCGGGGGCCTGCGGCGGCCCGAAACCGGACTGCGGCGGGCCGAACTGGTTGTCGGACACGGCTGGGGCTCCGTTCACACGTGAAGAAGAAGGTAGTGCGGGGTCTACTTGGCCACGGTGGAGGCGTCCCGGATCTGGCGGGCCAGCGCGGCCATCTGGTCGATCGAGAGCGGCTGGGCGGTCGGGTCGACGTCGCTCGCGCTGATGCTGCCCAGCGTGGAGTGGGTGGCGAAGACGCAGGCGGGCTGGTCCTGCGAGGTCTCCTTGCCGCTCACGGTGACGGTGATGTTGACCACCGCGCAACGCAGTTGGCTGCCCGGGTCCTTCGAGTCCTTGGCGTCGAAGCTCTTGAACTTCTGCTTCCAGGTGACCTTGCCGTCGCCGTCCGCCTCGCCGTTGGACTCGTCGAGGGTCTGCTCGACCTTGGCGACCATGGCGTTGGCGGCCTTGTTCGGGTCGTCCACGGTGCCCCAGGTGCCGCTCAGGCTGGCGACGCCGCCCTCGCCCTTCTGGAAGGAGATGCTGATCGAGGACTCGAAGGTGCCGGCGCCCTCCAGACCGGTCAGGCCGTTGCCGTCGCGGGCGGACTTCTTGGTGTAGCCCGCCACGCTCTCCGGGGCCGCGAGCTTGAACTTGGCCTTGGTGTCGGCGCCCTTGGCCGGGTCGGTGCTGTCACCGCCGCCCTTCAGGCCCCACCAGGCGCCGCCGCCGATCACGGCCAGCGTCACGATGACGATCACCGCGATCAGACCGCCGCGGCCCTTGGCCGGCGGGGGCGGCGGCGGGTAGCCGCCGTAGCCCTGCTGCGGCGGCACGCCGTACTGCTGGGGCGGCTGCTGGCCGTAACCGGGCTGCTGGCCGTAGCCGGGCTGAGGGGCGGGCGGCTGCTGCGGGTAGCCGTACCCGGGCTGCGGCTGGCCGTAGCCCGGCTGCGGGGGCGGCGGCGGAGCGCCGTAGGGCTGCTGCGGCTGCCCCTGCGGATACTGCTGCGGTCCCTGCCCCTGGCCGTACATCAGTCGTCAGTCTCCCCCGCCGCTTACGAGTCGCGCGGCCGTGTCATCGGTCGAATGGTCTACCATGCGGCACGCTATCGTACGGCCCCCCCGGCGCGCCCGAGTGGTCCGCGCACAATCGGTTCGTAACCGCGGTCCGGCCTTCCGTAAACTGTGCGTCGTGACCGACACGACGAACCAGCGCCCCACGAGCTCGCAGCCCGGGGCCGACGCAGCCACCCTCCCGACGACCTACGCCCCGGCCGAGGTAGAGGGCGAGCTGTACGAGCGCTGGGTCGAGCGCGGTTACTTCACGGCCGACGCGAAGAGCGAGAAGCCGGCGTACACCATCGTCATCCCGCCCCCGAACGTCACCGGCGCGCTGCACCTGGGCCACGCCTTCCAGCACACGCTGATGGACGCGCTGACCCGTCGCAAGCGGATGCTCGGCTTCGAGGCGCTCTGGCTCCCGGGCATGGACCACGCGGGCATCGCCACCCAGAACAAGGTGGAGCAGCAGCTCGCCGAGGCCGGCCTGTCCCGGCACGACCTGGGCCGGGAGGCCTTCGTCGACAAGGTCTGGGAGTGGAAGGAGAACTACGGCGGCCGGATCCTCGGCCAGATGCGCCGCCTCGGCGACGGCGTCGACTGGTCGCGCGAGCGCTTCACCATGGACGAGGGCCTCTCCCAGGCCGTCCAGACCATCTTCAAGAAGCTCTTCGACGACGGCCTGATCTACCGCGCCGAGCGCATCATCAACTGGTGCCCGCGCTGCCTGACCGCGCTGTCCGACATCGAGGTCAACCACGAGGACGTCCCCGGCGAGCTGGTCTCGATCCGCTACGGCGACGGCGCGGACTCGATCGTGGTCGCCACCACCCGGGCCGAGACCCTGCTGGGCGACACCGCGATCGCCGTCCACCCGTCCGACGAGCGCTACGCGCACCTGGTCGGCCGGACGGTCAAGCTGCCGCTCACCGACCGGGAGATCCCGGTCGTCGCCGACGAGCACGTCGACCCCGAGTTCGGCACCGGCGCCGTCAAGGTGACCCCGGCGCACGACCCGAACGACTTCGCCATCGGCCAGCGCCACAACCTGCCGAACCTGACGGTGATGGACGAGCGCGGCACCATCACGGTGCACGGCCCGTTCCTCGGCCTGGACCGGCACGACGCCCGCGCCGCCGTGGTCGGCGCGCTGCGCGAGCAGGGCCGGATCGTCGCGGAGAAGCGCCCGTACGACCACGCGGTCGGCCACTGCTCGCGCTGCAAGACCGTGGTCGAGCCGCGGCTGTCGCTGCAGTGGTGGGTCGACGTCAAGCCGCTGGCCAAGGCCGCGGGCGACGCGGTCCGCGACGGCCGGGTGCAGATCCACCCGAAGGAGCTGGAGCGCCGCTACTTCGACTGGGTCGACAACATGCACGACTGGTGCATCTCGCGCCAGCTCTGGTGGGGCCACCGGATCCCGGTCTGGTACGGCCCGGACGGCGAGGTCGTCTGCGTCGGACCGGACGAGCAGCCGCCCACCGGCGAGGGCTGGCACCAGGACACCGACGTCCTGGACACCTGGTTCTCCTCCGGCCTGTGGCCGTTCTCCACCCTCGGCTGGCCGGAGAAGACCCCGGACCTGGAGAAGTTCTACCCGACCGACGTGCTGCTGACCGGCCACGACATCATCTTCTTCTGGGTCGCCCGGATGATGATGTTCGGCCTGTACGCGATGGACGGCCAGGCGCCGTTCCACACCATCGCGCTGACCGGCCTGGTCCGCGACGAGTTCGGCAAGAAGATGTCGAAGTCCTTCGGCAACGTGGTCGACCCGCTGGACTGGATGGACGCCTACGGCGCCGACGCCGTCCGCTTCACGCTGGCCCGCGGCGCCAACCCCGGTGCGGACGTGCCGATCGGCGAGAGCTGGGTCCAGGGCTCGCGCAACTTCTGCAACAAGATCTGGAACGCCGTCCGCTTCGCCTTGATGAACGGCGCCACCGTCGAGGGCCCGCTGCCCGCGCCGGAGGAGCTGACCGCCGCCGACCGCTGGATCCTGTCCCGGCTGAACGCGACCGTCGCCGAGGCCGACGCCCTGTACGACGACTACCAGTTCGCCAAGCTCTCGGACGCGCTGTTCCACTTCGCCTGGGACGAGGTCTTCGACTGGTACGTCGAGCTCTCCAAGACCACGCTGAACGAGGGCGGCGTGCGGGCCGACCACGCCCGCCGGGTCCTCGGCGAGGTGCTCGACGTGACGCTGCGCCTGCTGCACCCGATCGTCCCGTTCGTCACCGACGCGCTCTGGACGGCGCTCACCGGCGCCGAGTCGGTGGTGGTCGCCGAGTGGCCGAAGGACTCCGGCTACCGGGACGCCGACGCCGAGTCGGAGATCGCCCAGCTCCAGCAACTGATCGTCGAGATCCGCCGGTTCCGCGAGGCCCAGGGCCTGCGGGACGCCCAGAAGGTCCCGGCCCGGCTGGCGCTGGCCGGCCACCGGCTGGAGGCGCACGAGGCGGCGATCCGCTCCCGGGTGCGCCTGACGCAGCCGGAGGAGGGCTTCCACGCCACCGCCTCGCTGCCGGTGGCCGGCACGACGGTCGAGCTCGACCTGTCCGGCACCATCGACGTCCCGGCCGAACGCAAGCGCCTGCAGAAGGACTTGGCGGCGGCCGAGAAGGAGAAGGCGCAGGCCAACGGCAAGCTCGGCAACGAGGCGTTCCTGGCCAAGGCACCGGACGAGGTGGTCGCCAAGATCCGCACCCGACTGGCGGCCGCCGAGGCCGACATCGAGCGGATCACCGCCCAACTCGCGGCGCTGCCGCAGGGCTGACCGCCCGTCAGGAAGGGCCGTCGCTCCCCCCGGGGGGCGGCGGCCCTCCGCCTTTTCCCGAGTTGTTCCCGGCGGTTTGTCAATTCCCTTGCCCGCGCGTCGCGGTACCGGTGGCGCACCCCCTATTCGGCGTCATTACGCGGCAATTGGCGTGCCGAGCCAATTGGAATGCATTGCGTTGCCGATCCCCGCGCGTTCAGCGACCTTTGCACTTCCGATGTGTACGGTGGGCGAAGTTCCCATTCGGGCGGGGCACGAACGGAGGGTGCGCGCATGATGGCGACCGGGGAGTTGGCCGACGAACTTTCGGAGGAACTTCCGAGGGGAGAGGTGGAGGCGGCCAAGGCCAGGGCAGCGACGCTGCTGCTGGCATTCCGGCACGGGAACCAGGTCGCCTTCGACACCGAGCTGGACCGGCTGCTCGCCGAGCACGTCGAGCGCGAAGTGGCCACCCTGCTGGTGTGGATCGCCGCCGAGGCGGTCCGCAAGGCGTACGCCCCCGAGGTCGCCGACCGGGTGCTGCGCGGCCTCGCCCGGCGCGCCCCGCACGACACCGCGCAGGTGCCGGTGGACGAGGAGGCGGCCGGGGCCGCCCTGCTGCTGGAGGCCGTCGCCGCGGGCGACGTGGCCGAGGTCCGCGCCCTGGTGGCCGGCACGCCCGACACCACCTACCTGCTCGGCGGCCTGGTGCAGGCGGTGGCGATGATGCTGCCGCTGCTGCCGGAGGGCGAGGCCGAGGAGATCGCCGCCGAGCTGCGCCGCCGGCACGCCGGCCGGCTGCCGACGCCCCGCGGCACGTACTGACGGATCGTCACTGCGCGCCCCGGGGCGGCTGGTTCCCGCCCCGGGACGCGCGCGCCGGATCAGGTCACGGCATCGCGTGCAGGTGCGCGCCGATCGTGTTGGCGATCGGGTTGCCCGCGGTGGCGTCCCAGTTGGTGGACCAGGTCATCGCGCCGCCGATCGTCGGCCAGGTCTGACTCGGCTTGAACGAACCGCAGTTGGTGCCGGAGGCCAGGCAGTCCAGCGCGTTGTTCACGGTCGCCGGGCTGATGTACCCGCCGCCCGCCGCGCTGGTGGACGCCGGGACGCCGAGGCCGACCTGGTCGGGCCGCAGGCCGCCCTGGAGCTGGATGCAGGCCAGGCCGGTGAGGAAGTTCTCGGTGCCCTGCGAGTACACGCCGCCGTCGCAGCCGAGCATCGCCCCGCTGTTGTAGTACTGCATGTTGACGATGGTCAGGATGTCCTTGGTGGCCAGCGCCAGCTTGAAGTACTCGCCGCCGGTGGACTGCATGCCGATGGTCTCCGGCGCCATGGTCAGCACGAACCCGGAGCCGACCTTGGCCGCCAGGGAGTGCAGCGCCTGCGCCATGTAGGTGGAGTTGACGCCGTTCTCCAGGTCGATGTCGATGCCGTCGAAGCCGTACTGCTGGATCAGGCCGTAGGCCGAGTCGGCGAAGTTGGCCGCCGCGGTGGAGTTGGCCACCGAGACGGTGCCGTTCTGCCCGCCGACCGAGATGATCACCTTCTTGCCGGCCGCCCGCTTGGCCGCGATGTCGGCCTTGAACTGGGCCTCGGTGTAGCCGCCGAGCTTGGAGGACAGCGTCGGGTCCAGGGTGAAGCTGAGCCCGCCCTGGGTGCTGGTGGCGTCCGCGAAGGCCACCGCGATGATGTCGTACGCGGCCGGGACGTCACTGATCCGCTGCGGGGTGGCGCCGTTGTAGAAGTCCTGCCAGTAGCCGGTCAGCAGGTGCTTGCGCTGCGGCGGCGCGGTCGGGCTGACGGTCGGGGACGGCGGGGGGCTCGACTGCGGGGGCGTCGGGGACGCCGAGGTGCTGTTCGTCGGCGTCGGGTCGACGATGACCGTCGGTGACGGCGAGGGCGACGGGCTGTTGGGCGCGGTGCCCGGGCCGACCAGCGAGACCTTGTCCACGGTGAACGGGGTCTGCCCGTACCAGCCGTGGAACCACACCGACACCGAGGTGGTGGACGCGCCGGTGGTGAAGGTCGAGGTCAGGGTGTTCCAGCCGGAGTTGGAGCTCCAGGTGGACGGGTCGGTGCCGCCGGTGCCGGTGACGCCCGCGAACACGTAGCCGCCCTGCACCACGGCGCTCAGGGTGTACGTCGAGTTCGGCAGCACGGTGACGCTCTGGCTGCAGTTGGCGTAGTCGGTGCCGGCCGGGGAGCCCTGCAGGTCCCAGCCGGTGGTGGCGTTGTTGACCGCGGTGACGGTCGGGCCGCAGGTCCACGGGCTGATGTGGTTGCCGGCCGCGAAGTCGCCGTTGGCGATCACGTTCACGCTGGGCGCGACGTCGGCGGTGGCCGTGCCGGTGCCGGCCATCAGCAGGCCGACCATGCCGGTGGAGGCCGCCACCAGGCCGGCGAGCAGGGCCCGTCCGGTGCGCCGGCGGGGCTGTGGTTGGGGCTGTAGTGCACGCATGCCATCTCCATGTGGGGGAGTGTCGATGGGGGTGCGGTGCGGGGAGCTTCGAGCGGGGAGCGGTGGGAGCGACTCACACGGTGGAGTAGACCAATTCCGGTGTCAAGAGGGCCTGCGCCCCGGGGCGCCCCGCCGGGCCGGGCGCACGGAGTCCTTAGACTGGCGGGGTGAGCGACAAGGCCGAGCCCAACCCCTACACCGTCCGTCCCGCCGACTCCGGCGGCACCGACCCCGAACTGCGCGCCGTCGAGGCCGAGCTGGCCACCCGCTGGCCGGAGAACAAGCTGGAGCCCTCGCGCGACCGGATCGAGGCGCTGATGGACATCCTCGGCCAGCCGCAGCGCTCCTACCCCTCGATCCACATCACCGGCACCAACGGCAAGACCTCCACCGCCCGGATGATCGAGCAGCTGCTCGGCGCCTTCGAGCTGCGCACCGGCCGCTACACCTCGCCGCACGTGGAGTCGGTCACCGAGCGGATCAGCCTGGACGGCGCGCCGATCAGCCCCGAGCGGTTCGTCGAGACCTACCGGGACATCGAGCCCTACGTGCGAATGGTGGACGCCGCCCAGCCGATCGCGATGTCCTTCTTCGAGGTGCTCACCGGCATGGCGTACGCGGCCTTCGCGGACGCCCCGGTGGACGTCGCGGTGGTCGAGGTCGGCATGGGCGGCACCTGGGACGCCACCAACGTGATCGACGCCCAGGTCGCGGTGATCACCCCGATCGGCCTGGACCACACCGACAAGCTCGGCGACACCACCGGGAAGATCGCGGTCGAGAAGTCCGGGATCATCAAGCCCGGCGCGCTCGCCGTGGTCGCCCAGCAGCAGCTGGACGCCGCCGAGCAGATCCTGCGCCGCGCCGTCGAGGTGGACGCCACGGTGGCCCGCGAGGGCATGGAGTTCGGCGTGCTGCGCCGCGAGGTCGCGATCGGCGGCCAGCTGGTCACCCTGCGCGGCCTCGGCGGCCACGAGTACCAGGACCTCTTCATCCCGCTGCACGGCGACCACCAGGCGCAGAACGCCGCCCTCGCGCTGGCCGCCGTCGAGGCGTTCTTCGGCATCGGCCAGGGCGGCGCCGAGCACCTGGACGAGGAGAAGGTCCGGCAGGCGCTGTTCGGCGTCTCCTCCCCGGGCCGGCTGGAGGTGGTCCGGCGCAGCCCCACCGTCATCCTGGACGCCGCGCACAACCCGCACGGCGCGCAGGCCGCCGCCGCCGCGATCGGCGAGGCCTTCGGCTTCACCAAGCTGGTCGGCGTGATCGCCACCAGCGGCGACAAGGACGTCACCGGCCTGCTGGAGGTCTTCGAGCCGATCCTCGCCGAGGTCGTGGTCACCCAGAACTCCACCCACCGCGCGATGCCGGTCGACCGGCTGGCCGCGATCGCCGTGGAGGTCTTCGGCGAGGACCGGGTGCAGGTCGAGCCGCGGCTGGACGACGCGATCGACGCCGCCGTCACCCTGGCCGAGGAGGAGGACCTCGGCGGCGCCGGCGTCCTGGTCACCGGCTCCGTCATCACGGTGGGCGAGGCGCGCCTGCTGTTCGGAAGGAAGTAACCGCAGATGCGCACCCTGTGCTCCTCCACGCTGATCGGCGAGGCGCTGCTGATCATGTTCGCCGGCCTGGTCGCGATGAAGCTCACCGACGTCGGCACCGGCACCATCTGGGCGGTCAGCGCGGCGGCGATCGTGCTGTGCGTGCTGCTCTGCGGCGCGATCACCCGCCCGGGCGCGGTGCAGGTCGGCTGGGCGCTGCAGGTGGCGGTGCTGGCCAGCGGGCTGGTGCTGCCGACCATGTACGTCTTCGGCCTCGTCTTCGGCGGGCTGTGGTGGTGCTCGGTGCACTACGGCCGCAGGATCGACGAGCTCAAGGCGCAGCGGGCCGCCGCCGCGGAGCCGGCCGCCGTCTGACCGCCGTCCGCCCGGCCCGTGACCGGCCTGGTCAACGGGCCGGGGTAGTGTCGGTGCCACAGTCAGGCACGACCGAACACCTCAGGAGCCGTACCGTGTCCCAGCGCACTCTCGTCCTGCTCAAGCCCGACGCCGTGCAGCGCGGCCTGGCCGGCGAGATCATCAGCCGGATCGAGCGCAAGGCCGGTTGGCGGTTCGCTGCGATGGAGCTTCGCACCTTCGACCGCGCCACCCTCGAACAGCACTACGCCGAGCACGTCGGCCGCGACTTCTACGAGCCGCTGCTGGGCTTCATGACCTCCGGCCCGTCGATCGCGCTGATCGTCGAGGGCGAGAACGTCGTCCCCGGCATCCGCGCGCTGGCCGGCGCGACCGACCCGCTGGCGGCCGGCGCGGGCACCATCCGCGGCGACTACGCGACCATCACCCGGGAGAACCTGATCCACGCCTCGGACTCCCCGGAGTCGGCCGAGCGCGAGATCAAGATCTTCTTCCCGGCCCACGCGTGAGGATCCGGTAGCGGTTCGGTGCCCCTGTCCCCATCCGGGCATGGGGCGCCGTTCACGGGGAAGCAGCAGCTCAGCGGCCGGATGGCAGGCCGGGTTGCTCCCTCTGGGCGTTAATCGTCAAATCACGGAACCCTACACTCCGACACGGCGTCCCAATGCCAGGAGAAGGCGATTCGCCCCCGGAGAATGGGCGGCACGCCGTACCCGCCGCCCGCGCTGACCGGCGTGACTACGATGGACCCAACTCACGGGCACGGAGCGGCTGCTCAGCCGCCGTCAGCCCTGCCGCGGGCCCGTACGGCCGGCCCGCTCCCCGCCCTTGATCCGAACTCGGGAAGGCACTCGACATCCCATGGCGAACAACCTGTCGTTTCTCGGCCGGGACCTGGCGATCGACCTAGGCACCGCGAACACGCTGGTGTACGTCCGGGGCAAGGGCATCGTGCTGAACGAGCCGTCGGTGGTGGCGGTCAACACCAACACCGGCGGGATCCTCGCGGTCGGGGCCGAGGCGAAGAAGATGATCGGCCGCACCCCCGGCAACATCGTCGCGATCCGCCCGCTCAAGGACGGCGTGATCGCCGACTTCGAGATCACCGAGCGGATGCTGCGGTACTTCATCATGAAGATCCACCGCCGCCGCTACCTGGTCCGCCCGCGGGTCGTGGTCTGCGTCCCCTCCGGCATCACCGGCGTCGAGCGCCGCGCCGTGGTGGAGGCCAGCATCCAGGCCGGCGCCCGCCAGGTGCACATCATCGAGGAGCCGATGGCCGCGGCGATCGGCTCCGGCCTGCCCGTGCACGAGCCCACCGGCAACATGGTGGTCGACATCGGCGGCGGCACCACCGAGGTCGCGGTGATCTCGCTCGGCGGGATCGTCACCGCCCAGTCCCTGCGGGTGGCCGGCGACGAGCTGGACAGCGCGATCGTCCAGCACATCAAGAAGGAGTACAGCCTGCTGCTGGGCGAGCGCTCCGCCGAGCAGATCAAGATGTCGATCGGCTCCGCCTTCGGCCTGGAGGGCGAGAAGGACGAGCACGCCGAGATCCGCGGCCGCGACTTGGTCTCCGGGCTGCCGAAGACCGTGGTGATCTCGGCCGCCGAGGTCCGCGAGGCCATCGACGAGCCGGTCAACTCGATCATCGACTCGGTCAAGACCACCCTGGACCAGTGCCCGCCGGAGCTCGCGGGCGACGTGATGGACCGCGGCATCGTGCTCACCGGCGGCGGCGCCCTGCTGCGCGGCCTGGACGAGCGGCTGCGCCGGGAGACCGGCATGCCGGTGCACATCGCGGAGAACCCGCTGGACTCGGTGGCGCTGGGGGCGGGCAAGTGCGTCGAGGAGTTCGAGGCGCTGCAGCAGGTACTGGACGCCCAGCCGCGTCGTTGAGCAAGGCAATTCGAATACACACCGAGCTGAGCTGATGAGCATTCAGCACGAAGGGGCGGCGGCGTCACCGTGAGGGACACCCGACAGAGTCGACTACTGCTGGTCCTGCTGGTCCTGGGGGCCTTCGCACTGATCACCGTGGACATCAAGGGCGGTGACGACTCGCCGCTCGGCGGTGCCCGCCGGGCCACCGCCGCCGCGCTCGGCCCGGTGGAGGACGCCGCGGCCTCCGCGGTCGACCCGGTGGCCGGCTACATCCGGGCGATCCGCGACGCGGGCACCCACCAGCAGCGGCTCGACCAGATCACCCGGGAGAACACCGAACTGCGCCAGAAGCTCGCCTCCTCGGACGCCGCGGCCGGGCGCAGCAAGCAGCTCGACGGCATGCTGCGCACCGCCGGGGCCGGCGGCTACACCGTCAAGGCCGCCCAGGTGATCGCGATCGGCGCCGCCCAGGGCTTCTCCTGGACCATCACCATCGACGCCGGCAGCGACGACGGCCTGACCCGGGACATGACCGTGGTCGACGGCCAGGGCCTGGTCGGCCGGATCACCACCGTCGCGCCCACCACCGCCACCGTGCTGCTCGCCTCCGACCCCGGCTTCACCGCCGGCGTCCGGCTGGAGGGCAGCGGCGAGATCGGCTTCGCCGCCGGCCAGGGCGCCTCGCCGATGAAGGTCGAGCTGCTGAACGGCCGGGCCCAGGTGAAGGCCGGCGACCGGCTGGTCTCCTTCGGCTCGCAGAGCGGCCGCCCGTTCGTGCCCGGCGTGCCGGTCGGCACCGTCAAGGAGGTGCAGGCCACCCCCGGCCAGCTCACCAAGACCATCCTGGTCGAGCCGTACGTGCAGTTCACCCGGCTCGACCTGGTCGGCGTGGTGGTGGTCCCGCCGCGCACCGACCCGCGGGACGCGGTGCTGCCGCCGGTGCCCACCGCCTCCGCCGGCGCCGACGGGAACCCGCAGGCGCCGATCGCCGCCGTACCGCCGACCACCGGGGGGAACTGATGCCGCGTGTGAACCGGATCCTGCTGTCCGCCGTGCTGCTGGTGCTGGCCCTGGTGATCCAGGTCAGCATCCTCGGCCGGCTCCAACTGCCCGGCGCCACCCCGGACCTGCTGATGCTGGTGGTGGTCGGCCTGGGCCTGGTGTACGGCCCCACCGGCGGCTGCGCCGTCGGCTTCTGCGCCGGCCTGCTGGCCGACCTCGCCCCGCCCTCCGACCACGCGGTCGGCCGGTACGCGCTGGTGCTGTGCCTCGTCGGCTACGGCGCCGGACTGCTGAAGCCGGAGGGCGGCCGGCAGCGCTCGGCGCTGTCCGCGCTGGGCGTGGTGGCGGTCGCCGCGGTGGTCTCCACCCTGCTGTACGCCACGGTCGGCGCCCTGGTCGGCGACACCGCGGCCCGGCACGTCGGCCTGACCGGCCTGGTGTTCAGCGCCCTGCTGTACGACGTGCTGCTGGCCCCGTTCACGGTGCCGCTGGTGATGCTGCTGGCCCGCCGCTTCGACGGCGACCGGGTGGTCAACGAGACGGAGCGCGGCGCGGACGGCGGCTCTGGCCTCGGAGCGCTGGCCCGCTACCGCACCACCCGCGAGCCCTCCGCCACCCCCTACAAGAAGAAGCGCGCGCTCGGCCTCGCCAAGCGCCCCTGAACCGGGACGGAGTCCGCGCACGTGAGCAACATCCCCGAGACCGGCCGGACCCGCCGGGTGACGATCCGGCTGGTCGTCCTCCAGGTGCTGGTCCTGTCGCTGCTGGCCACCCTCGGCGGCCGGCTGTGGTACCTGCAGATCCGCAACGGCAAGGAGTTCACCGAGAAGGCCCAGGGCAACCACATCCGCGAGGTGGTGGAGCCCGCCGTCCGCGGCGAGATCCTGGACGCCTCCGGGCGGATCCTGGCCGGCAACGAGACCAAGCTGGTGGTGTCGGTCTCCCGGACCGCGCTGCTGCAGCAGAAGGACCACGGCAAGGCCGTGCTGACCCGGCTCGCCGACGTCCTGGGCGTCCCGGCCGACGACGTCAAGAACAAGGTCCGGCTGTGCGACGCCAAGACGCCGCAGCCCTGCTGGAACGGCTCCCCGTACCAGCCGATCCCGGTCACCCAGCAGGCCACCACCCAGCAGGCGATGCAGATAATGGAACGCCGCGAGGACTTCCCCGGCGTCACTGCCCAGCCCACCGCGCTGCGCCGCTACACCAACGCGGAGGGCGCCAGCGCGGCCCAGATCCTCGGCTACCTCTCGCCGGTCACCGACGACGAGGTCACCAAGAGCGCCGACAAGGCCGGCCGGGAGCGCCGGCTGCCCTCCGACCAGATCGGCCGGGCCGGCCTGGAGTCGGTGTACGACGACGACCTGCGCGGCACCACCGGCGTCGACCGGCTGGAGGTCGACAACCTCGGCCGGGTGATCGGCAGCGCCGGCAACACCCCCGCGCAGTCCGGCAACAACCTGGTCACCTCGATCGACGCCCGGGTGCAGAAGGTGGTCGAGGACCAGCTGGCCCAGGCCATGGCCGAGGCCCGCAAGGTCTACGACAAGGAGACCAGCCGGAACTACATCGCCGACTCCGGCGCGGCCGTCGTGATGGACGTGCACACCGGCCGGATCGTGGCGATGGCCAGCGCCCCCACCTACGACCCCAACCTGTGGGTCGGCGGCATCTCCGCCAAGGACTACGAGGCGCTGAACAGCAAGGACTCCAACTACCCGCTGATCAACCGGGCCATACAGGGTCAGTCCGCCCCCGGCTCCACCTTCAAGGTGATCTCCACCACCGCCGCCGTGCAGGCCGGCTACGACCTCAACGGGCACTACCCGTGCCCGAAGTCGCTGACCATCGGCGGCCGCGAGTTCAAGAACTTCGAGAGCGAGCAGTTCGGCGACATCTCGCTGGAGAAGGCGCTCGAAGTCTCCTGCGACACCGTGTTCTACGGCCTGGCCTACGACCAGTGGATGAAGGACGGCGGCCTCAAGCCCAAGAAGGACGCCCAGGACTGGTTCTTCAAGACCGCCCACGAGTTCGGCCTCGGCGCCAAGACCGGCGTCGACCTGCCCGGCGAGGTGGCCGGCCGGGTCCCCGACCGGCAGTGGAAGCAGTCGTACTACGACGCGATGAAGAACTCCTGGTGCGAGCAGGCGGCCAAGGGCGGCCACGAGTACGCCGACGAGATCGCCCGCGAGAACTGCGCCGACGGCAACCAGATGCGCGCCGGTGACATGGTCAACTTCGCCATCGGCCAGGGCGACACCCTGGTCACCCCGCTGCAGATGGCCCGGATCTACTCGGCGCTCGCCAACGGCGGCACGCTCTACCGGCCCACCATCGGCAAGGCCGTGGTCAGCCCCGACGGCACCCTGGTGCGCGACATCGCCCCGCACGAGGACGGCAAGATCCCGGCCCAGGGCAAACTGCTGGAGTACATCGACCAGGCCACCGCCGGCGTCATCACCTCCGGCACCGCCGCCTGGAAGTTCACCGGCTCCGGCTGGCCGCAGGGCAAGATCGAGCTGCACGCCAAGACCGGCACCGCCGAGGTCGCCGGCAAGCAGACCACCTCCTGGCTGACCACCTACAGCGGCGACTACGCGGTGGTCATGACGATCAGCCAGGGCGGCACCGGCTCCGGCGGCTCCGGCGACTCGGTGCGCCGGATCTACCAGGCGCTGTACGGCGTCGACGACAAGGGCAACATCGACAACTCCAAGGCGCTGCTGCCCAAGCCGCAGGCCGAACTACCCAAGTTCAACCCGGACGGCACCGCGATCGTCCCCACCGCCTTCAGCTACGAGCCCGGCGCGACCTTCCTGGACCCGGCCCCGCCGGCCCAGGCCGACCAGGTGGCGAGCGTGCTGCTGGCCGCCGTCGAACCCACCCGCGGCGGCGGGTACGGAAGGGGCCGGGCATGACCCCGTACGACTCCTACCGCAACTTCCGGCTGTCGCCCCGGCGCTCCTCGCTGGGCCGGGCGCTGGCCAAGGACTCCCCGCTGCGGCGGCTCGACTGGATCATGATCCTGGCGGCGCTGGCGCTCTCCCTGGTCGGCTCGCTGCTGGTCTGGTCCGCCACCCGCGGCCGGGACTCGCTGACCCACGGCGACCCGCAGTACTTCCTGTACCGGCACCTGACCAACCTGATGATCGGCCTCGGCCTGTGCGCGGCGGTGATCCTGCTCGGCACCCGCCGGCTGCGCACCGCGGTGCCGTTCATCTACCTGGCCGTGATCCTGCTGCTGTTCGCGGTGCTCAGCCCGCTCGGCTCGACCATCAACGGCGCGCACTCCTGGATCCAGTTCGGCGGCGGCTTCTCCATCCAGCCCGCCGAGTTCGCCAAACTGGCGATCGTGCTGGGGATGGCCGTGGTGCTGTCCTCCCGGGTCGACGCGGGCGAGCGGGAGTTCCCGCCCACCCGCAGCGTGCTGCAGTCGCTCGCGGTGGCCGGCTTCCCGATGGCCGTGGTCATGCTGATGCCGGACCTCGGCTCGGTGATGGTCATGGTGGTCACCATGCTCGGCGTGCTGATGGCCTCCGGCGCCGCCAACCGCTGGGTGATCGGCCTGCTGGCCGGCGGCACCGCCGGGGCGCTGGCGATCTGGAAGCTCGGCATCCTCAGCCAGTACCAGATCGACCGCTTCGCGGCCTTCGCCAACCCGGCCCTCGACCCGGCCGGCGTCGGCTACAACACCGCGCAGGCCCGGATCGCGATCGGCTCCGGCGGCCTGACCGGCATGGGCCTGTTCCACGGCACCCAGACCATAGGGCAGTTCGTCCCCGAGCAGCAGACCGACTTCGTGTTCAGCGTGGCCGGCGAGGAGCTCGGCTTCGCCGGCGGCCTGCTGATGCTCGGCCTGCTCGGCGTCATCCTGTGGCGCGCCTGCCGGATAGCGCGCCAGGCCACCGACCTGTACGGGACGATCCTGGCGGCCGGCGCGGTCACCTGGTTCGCCTTCCAGGCGTTCGAGAACATCGGCATGAACCTCGGCATCATGCCGGTCGCGGGCATCCCGCTGCCGTTCGTCTCCTACGGCGGCTCCTCGATGTTCGCGGTCTGGATCGCGATCGGACTGCTGCAGTCGGTGCGCTCCCAGCGGCCGATAGGGATCTAGCGCCGGTCGACGGTGTGGAAACGGTGACCCTCGGGGCTCGGCTACCCTGAAGGGTCACTGCTTTTTCTGCCGCAAAGGTCCTCGTACATGACTGTCGAATCGGTCTTCCCACGCCTGGAGGCCCTCCTCCCGCACGTCCAGAAGCCGATCCAGTACGTCGGTGGCGAGCTCAACTCGACCGTCAAGGACTGGGACTCCTGCGACGTGCGCTGGGCGCTGATGTACCCGGACGCCTACGAGGTCGGCCTGCCCAACCAGGGCACCATGATCCTCTACGAGGTGCTGAACGAGCGCGAGGGCGTCCTCGCCGAGCGCAGCTACAGCGTCTGGCCGGACCTGGAAGCGCTGATGCGCGAGCACGGCGTCCCGCAGTTCACCGTCGACGCGCACCGGCCGATCAAGGCGTTCGACGTGTTCGGCCTGTCGTTCTCCACCGAGCTCGGCTACACCAACATGCTGACCGCGCTCGACCTGGCCGGCATCCCGCTGAACGCCGCCGACCGCACCATGGACGACCCGGTCGTCCTGGCGGGCGGCCACGCCGCGTTCAACCCCGAGCCGATCGCCGACTTCATCGACGCCGCCGTGATCGGCGACGGCGAGCAGGCCGTCCTCGACATCACCGACATCGTCCGGGCCTGGAAGGCCGAGGGCCGCCCCGGCGGCCGCGACGAGCTGCTGCTGCGGCTGGCCAGGACCGGCGGGGTGTACATCCCGCGGTTCTACGACGTCGAGTACCTGGCCGACGGCCGGATCGGGCGCGTCGTCCCGAACCGCCCCGGCGTGCCGTGGCGGGTCTCCAAGCACACCGTGATGGACCTCGACGAGTGGCCCTACCCGAAGCAGCCGCTGGTCCCGCTCGCCGAGACCGTGCACGAGCGGATGTCGGTGGAGATCTTCCGCGGCTGCACCCGCGGCTGCCGCTTCTGCCAGGCCGGCATGATCACGCGCCCCGTGCGGGAGCGAAGCATCACCGGCATCGGCGAGATGGTGGAGAAGGGCCTGAAGGCCACCGGCTTCGAGGAGGTCGGCCTGCTCTCGCTCTCCTCCGCCGACCACTCCGAGATCGCCGACATCACCAAGGGCCTGGCCGACCGCTACGCCGAGGACAAGGTCGGCCTCTCGCTGCCCTCCACCCGGGTCGACGCCTTCAACATCGACCTGGCCAACGAGCTGTCCCGCAACGGCCGCCGCTCCGGACTCACCTTCGCCCCCGAGGGCGGCTCCGAGCGGATCCGCAAGGTCATCAACAAGATGGTCTCCGAAGAGGACCTGATCAACACGGTGGCCGCCGCGTACGGCAACGGCTGGCGCCAGGTGAAGCTGTACTTCATGTGCGGCCTGCCCACCGAGACCGACGAGGACGTCCTCCAGATCGGCACCATGGCGAAGAACGTGATCGCCAAGGGCCGCGAGGTCACCGGCAGCAACGACGTCCGCTGCACGGTCTCGATCGGCGGCTTCGTCCCCAAGCCGCACACCCCCTTCCAGTGGGCCCCGCAGCTCTCCGCCGAGGCCACCGACGAGCGGCTCACCAAGCTGCGCGACTCGATCCGCGGCGACCGCAAGTTCGGCAAGAACATCGGCTTCCGCTACCACGACGGCAAGCCCGGCATCATCGAGGGCCTGCTCTCCCGCGGCGACCGCCGGATCGGCGCCGTCATCCGGGCCGTCTACGAGGACGGCGGCCGCTTCGACGGCTGGCGCGAGCACTTCTCGTACGACCGCTGGATCGCCTCCGCCGAGAAGGGCCTGGCCGGCACCGGCGTCGACGTCGACTGGTACACCACCCGCGAGCGCTCCTACGAGGAGGTGCTGCCCTGGGACCACCTGGACAGCGGCCTCGACAAGGACTGGCTCTGGGAGGACTGGCAGGACGCGCTGGAGGAGGTCGAGGTCGAGGACTGCCGCTGGACCCCGTGCTTCGACTGCGGCGTCTGCCCGCAGATGGACACCCACATCCAGGTCGGGCCGACCGGCAAGAAGCTGCTCCCGCTGACGGTCGTCAACGGCTGACGCGGCCTCACCCCGCAGGGCCCCCGCCACGACCTCGTGGCGGGGGCCCTTTGCCTGGGTATTACCATCGCCCGAACGGCCTACGGGGAGTGACGATGGTTCAGCAGCAGGGGCAGCCGCAGCAGGGCGGGGGGTGCCTGGTCGCGGTGGTGCGGCCGGTGGTGGTGGCGGTCGTGGTGCCGCTGCGGCTGCTGTGGGAGCTGGTGGTGCTGATCGGCCGCGGCGTCGGCTGGGTGGTCGACAAGGTGCTGCTGTGGCCGCTGCGGCTGCTGTGGCGGTACCTGTTGCGGCCGCTGCTGAGGTGGCTGGTGGTCGAACCGCTGCGGCTGCTGTGGCGGTACGTGCTGGAGCCGGTGCTCGGGTTCCTCTGGAACTACGTCCTGGAACCGGCCTGGAACGGGACGGTCGCCGTCGCCCGCGGCTTCGGCAAGGTGATCGCCTGGCTCGGGTACTACCTGGTCGCGGTGCCGCTGCGGGCCTGCTGGCGCTGGGTGCTGGTGCCGATCGGCAAGGCGTTCCACCACGGGTTGTGGCGGCCGGTGCTGTTCCCGGTGCTGCGCGCGCTGTGGCTGGCGTTCCGCTGGTCCTGGCGGATCGGCGGCCGGATCTGGCGCTTCACCGTGGTGGCCCCGTGCCGCTGGGTGCGCCGGAGCGTCTGGTGGCCCGTCAAGGCGGAGATCCGCCGGGTGGCCCGGGAGGTCCGCCGGGTGCTGTTCGGCTGACGCACCGCGTACCCTTGGTGAGGACAAGGTCCGGCCGGAGCCGCACGCGGTGCGAGGCCGGACGGGGACAACTGACGAAGGACTGAGCCCCCTGGCACGCCGCACGCCCGACGGTCCGCCGCCCGCGCCGACGGTGCAGCGCATCCGTCTCCGCTACACCAAGCGCGGCCGTCTGCGCTTCACCAGCCACCGGGACTTCCAGCGGGCGTTCGAGCGCGCGCTCCGCCGCTCGGCCGTCCCGATGGCCTACTCCGCGGGCTTCACCCCGCACCCCAAGGTCTCCTACGCCAACGCCGCCCCGACCGGCACCGCCAGCGAGGCCGAGTACCTGGAGATCGGCCTCGCCGAGCGCCGCGACCCCGAGGCGCTGCGCCGCCTGTTGGACGAGTCGCTGCCCCCCGGCCTGGACGTCACCGAGGCCGTCGAGGTCGCCACGAGCAACTTCGTGGAGCGGCTGGAAGCCTCCGAGTGGCTGCTGCGCCTGTCCGGCGTGGAGCCCGCCGAGGCCGAGAAGGCCGCCGCCGCGTTCCTGGCCGCCGACGCGGTCGAGGTCCAGCGGATGACCAAGAACGGCCTGCGCACCTTCGACGCGCGCGCCGCCGTCGCCGCCATCGGACTCGCCCCGGCGGACGCCGCCCTGGTCGGGATCGGTGACAACACGGCCACGGACGGTGCGGACGATGTTCGTACGGGTGCTCCCTGTGCGATACTGCGCCTGGTAGTACGACACGCCACACCCGCCGTACGACCCGACGACGTATTGTCCGGTCTCCGTTCGACGGCCGACCTGGCGCCGCCGGTCCCCGCAGAGGTGACCAGGCTGGCGCAGGGGCCGCTCGACGAGCAGACCGGCACGGTGACCGACCCGCTGGCGCTCGACCGCGCCGCGGCCGAGGTCGGCCGGTAGGCCGCCCCGCCGCGCGCAACCGCCGTCCGCCGAGCGGGCGGGAGCGCAGGCACGGAGAGAACTCCGGGCCTGCTGCTTCCCGGCCCCCGCGGCTCCCCAGGGGAGCGAGCGTCGTCGCGCGCAGGCCCGGCCACCCCCTCGGCCAGGCCCTTGAAAACTGAGAAGACTGGTCAGACCAGAAGACTTTTCGCCTCCCCGCGCCCCGCGGGGGGCGAGCGAGACTACGAGCCCCTGTGCGGCCTCGCGTCCGCACGACGGCACCGTGGGAGCCGGACCGCCCGAAGCGGCCTCCGGCTGGTGAACGCGGTGGAGCGTCGTGCCAGGACGCGGAGCCCGGGGGCCTGACGGGAGACACACCCGCATGCTCGAAAACACCGAACCGCAGCCCGCTGCGGCCGACAACAACGACAACGGCCCCGCCGAGGGCGTCTCCGCGGCCCCGCCGCGGCGCCGCCGCCGGGCGGTGTCCCGCCCGGCCGGTTCGCCGCAGGGCGCCGCCGGCGAGGGTGCCGAGACGGTGGTCGCTCCCGCGCCCGCCGCCGAGGAGCCTGCGGCTCCGGCCACCGAGGCCGAGCCCGCCGCCGAGAAGCCGGTCCGCGCCCGGCGCACCCGCAAGCGCGTCGAGGCACCGGCCGGTGCGCCGGAGGCGCCCGCCGCGGCCGAGCAGCCCGCCGCCCCGGCGGCCGAGACCGAGCCGGCCGCCGCCGTCGAGAGCGAGCCGGTGGCCGAGGAGAAGCCGGTCCAGGCCCGCCGGACCCGCAAGCGTGCCTCCGCCCCCGTGCAGTCGCCCGCCGCGGCCGAGGAGCCCGCCGAGGGCGTCGAGCCCGCCGCCGAGCGCGTCGAGGCCGTCGCGGAGGCCGAGCCGGCCGCCGTCGAGGCCGAGCCGGTGGCCGAGGAGAAGCCCGTTCGGGCCCGCCGGACCCGCAAGCGTGCCTCCGCCCCCGTGCAGTCGCCCGCCGCGGCCGAGGAGCCCGCCGCCGAGGCCGTCGAGGCCGTCGAGGAGGAGCCGGAGGCCGAGCCCGAGCCGGTCGTCGAGGCCGTCGCGGAGCCCGAGCCGGTCGTCGAGGCCGAGCCGCCGCGCGCCCGCCGCCGGGCCGTCCGCCCGTCCACCGCGATCTTCCAGGCGCCGGTGTTCCAGGAACCCGCGCCCTACGCCGCGCAGCCCGCCAAGGCCGCCGCGCCCGCCGCGCAGCCTGCCAAGGCCGCCGAGCCGGCCCCGGCCGTCGTGGCCGAGCCCGAGCAGACGGCCGCCGAGGAGGAGTTCGAGTACAGCGGCGTCGGCCGCCGCCGCCGGGTCCGCACCGCGGTGCGCGTCCAGCAGCCGGCCAAGCCCGCGAAGGCCGCCGCGCAGCCCGCCAAGGCCGCCGCGCCCGCCGCCGCCAAGGCCGCCGCCCCGGTCGAGGCCCCCGCCGAGGTCGAGGCGCCCGCCGCCGGCCCCGAGCAGGACGCCGAGTGGGAGGACGACCGTCCGTCCCGCCGCCGTCGTCGCGGTGGCCGTCGCCGCCGCCGCGGTGAGGCCGAGGACGCGCACGAGACGGCCGAGGCCGAGGCCGCCGAGGCCGAGGAGGAGGCGTCCCACGAGGAGGCCGAGGACCACGACGAGGCCGAGGACGACCAGGACGACGACCTGGCCGCCGGCCTGTCCTCCTCGCGCCGCCGCCGTCGCCGTCGCCGCCGCAGCGGCGAGGGCGGCGCCGAGCAGCCCGAGACCACCGAGGACGGCGTGCGCACCGTGGTGAAGGTGCGCGAGCCGCGCCGCCGCTCCGCCGAGCCCGCGTTCGACCCGGACGAGGTGCAGTCGATCAAGGGCTCCACCCGCCTGGAGGCCAAGAAGCAGCGCCGCCGCGAGGGCCGCGAGCTGGGCCGCCGCCGGGTCCCGATCATCACCGAGGCCGAGTTCCTGGCCCGCCGCGAGTCCGTCGAGCGGGTCATGGTGGTCCGCCAGAACGGCGCCCGCACCCAGATCGGCGTGCTTGAGGACGGCGTGCTGGTCGAGCACTACGTCAACAAGGAGCAGGCCACCTCGTACGTCGGCAACGTGTACCTGGGCAAGGTGCAGAACGTGCTGCCGTCGATGGAGGCCGCGTTCGTCGACATCGGCAAGGGCCGCAACGCCGTGCTGTACGCGGGCGAGGTCAACTTCGGCGCGCTCGGCGGCCACGGCGGCCCGCGCCGGATCGAGTCGGTGCTGAAGTCCGGCCAGTCCGTGCTGGTGCAGGTCTCCAAGGACCCGATCGGCCACAAGGGCGCCCGCCTGACCAGCCAGATCTCGCTGCCCGGCCGCTACCTGGTGTACGTGCCCGAGGGCTCGATGACCGGCATCTCCCGCAAGCTGCCGGAGAACGAGCGGGCCCGCCTCAAGCAGATCCTCAAGAAGATCGTCCCGGACGACGCGGGCGTGATCGTGCGCACCGCCGCCGAGGGCGCCTCCGAGGAGGAGCTCACCCGCGACGTCCAGCGCCTGCAGACGCAGTGGGAGGAGATCCAGAAGAAGGCCGCCACCGGCAACGCCCCGGCGCTGCTCTACGGCGAGCCCGACATGACCGTCCGGGTGGTCCGCGACATCTTCAACGAGGACTTCACCAAGGTCATCGTCAGCGGCGCCGACGCCTGGAGCACCATCCACGACTACGTCTCCAACGTCGCCCCCGACCTCACCGAGCGCCTGCAGAAGTGGACCTCGGACGTCGACGTGTTCGCCACCTACCGGATCGACGAGCAGCTGATGAAGGCGCTGGACCGCAAGGTCTGGCTGCCCTCCGGCGGCTCGCTGGTGATCGACCGGACCGAGGCGATGGTCGTCGTCGACGTCAACACCGGCAAGTTCGTCGGCCAGGGCGGCAACCTGGAAGAGACCGTCACCCGCAACAACATCGAGGCGGCCGAGGAGATCGTCCGCCAGCTGCGGCTGCGCGACCTCGGCGGCATCATCGTGATCGACTTCATCGACATGGTGCTGGAGTCCAACCGGGACCTGGTGCTGCGCCGCCTGCTGGAGTGCCTGGGCCGCGACCGCACCAAGCACCAGGTGGCCGAGGTCACCTCGCTGGGCCTGGTCCAGATGACCCGCAAGCGGGTCGGCCAGGGCCTGCTGGAGTCCTTCTCCGAGCCCTGCGTGCACTGCAACGGCCGCGGCGTGATCGTCCACATGGACCAGCCCAGCCACAACCACAGCCACGGCTCGCACGCCGCCGCGGCGGCCGGTGCGGGCGAGGGCGGCGGCAAGCGCCGCCGCCGGGGCCGCGGCGGGGCCGGGAACGCCGAGGCGGACGCGGTCGAGAGCACCACCGAGGCGATCGGCTCGGTGGAGCCCGAGGAGGTGGAGGAGGCCGTCGAGGCGGCCGAGGTCGCGCTCGACGTCGTCGAGGAGCTGGAGCCGGTCGAGGCCTTCGCCGACGCCGAGGTCGTCGAGACCGCCGCCGAGCCGGTGGCGGAGGAGAAGCCCGGCCCGGTGGAGATCCCGCCGGCCGCCCCCGCGACGGCGGGCCGCCCCCGGCGCCGCG
>NZ_JBSGET010000132.1:0-24710 GCF_053603035.1 Kitasatospora sp. NPDC004272
ATCCGGATCGGTGGTGAAGCCAGCACCACCACCGATCCGGATGCCGGCGTGAATGACCGCGCCTGCCGCAGCGTGCAGGCTGAAGAGCGCGAGGACCGGCCGCGGCGGCGCCCTTCCGACGCCGCGGCCGGTCCGACCAGCCACCAACCACCCTGCGATGGGGGACCCCTGACCACAAATCTTCGTACGGTGCTCGGCCGTCCCGGAGCGCGCCGGGGGCTGACCGCGACGGCGGCCGGCGCCGCGGCCCTGTCCGGGTGGGCGTTCGACTCCGCCCCCTACCCGTACGCGCAGCACCGGATCCTGCCCCTGCTCCTGCCGCTGCTCGGCCAGGAGCGGCTCGACGCGATGCTGGAACTCCGGCAGGGCGAGCGGGTCCTGGAGGTCGGCCCGGGCACCGGCCTCCAGGCGCTGCGGACCGCACCGCAGTTGGGCCCCGGCGGTCGGCTCGACATCGTCGACGTCCAGCAGGAGATGCTCGACCACGTGATGGGCCGGGCCGCCCTCCGCAGCCTCACCACCATCGCGCCGACCCTGGCGGACGCCCGCCACCTGCCGTTCGAGGACGCCGTGTTCGACGCCGCCTACCTGGTGCCGGCTCCGGGGGAGATCCTGCGGCCGGAGGTGACGCCGGCGGAGCTGGGCCGGGTGGTCAAGCCGGACGGGCGGATCGTGGTGGGTGAGTTCTTCGACCGGCACCAGGTGCGGCGCACCGCCCCGGCCCGCCACGCCAACGCCGTGGGGCTGCACGTCACCCGGCTGATCGGCCCGCCGTTCTCCTCCTGCGCCCGGCCGGCACCGTGCCGGCCGCTCCCCGCCCGGTACCCGCATCCGGCTGAACGCCCGCCGGGCCCGTCCCGCCGGTCGCCGCGGCTGCCCGAACAGCCACGGCGTCCGTCCGAACGGGCGTCAACCCTCGTGGGACCCGGCCTGGCCGGTCCGACCGCCGACCACGTATCGTGGCCGGGATCGGAGCCTGGTGCGGGACACCACGGCGTACAGGCACGGCGTCGCACGGGCGGCGGACGGGGGCGGTGACCGAACGGTGGCTGACGTGGCATCGACGACCGGGGGCGGGCCGGAGGCCGATCCGGAGGAGACGTTCAGGCTCCCCGCGACCCCGGCGGCCCCCGAGCAGACGGTCGAACTCCCGCCCGGCGCCGACCCGTTCGCGACCTCCATCAACCTGGTCATCCCGGAGTCCGTGCTCGCCGAGACCCGCGCCGGCACCCCGCCTACCCCGGCCGGGGGCACCGCCCTCCCGCCGCCGCCCGCCGCCCCGCCCGGCGGCACCGGCTGGACGGGCACGTTCCGGATCGCCGCTACCGCCGACGCCCCGCCCCCCGCCGCCGGAACCGCCCCGGCGCCCGCCGCCCACGGCATCGGCGGCGGCCTGCGCGGACGCATCCTGGTCATCGAGGGCGGCTACGGCGGCGGCCGCCGATGGGGCCGCGGCAGCGCCCACGCCTCCGTGCTCTCCGCCGCACTGGCCGGAGTCGCCCCGCAGGTGCTGCTCTCCGCCGACCAGGTCGACGCCGTCCACCTGCCCGGCGCCAGCGACCCGCAGACCGTCCTCGCCCACCTGCGCGCCGCCGCCCGCCACCCCGGGCCGCTGCTCGTCCACCTCGGCGGCCACCTGATCACCGACCGGCGCGGCGAACAGCTCTACCTCTCGCTGCGCGAGCACAAGAGCTCCGAAAGCCTGCCCTGGTCCGCCATCGCCACCGAACTCCGGCACCGGGGAAGCGAGTTGGACACCCTGGTGATCGGCGACCTGAGCGCCGACCAGGTGGTCTGGCCCACCCTCGCCGCCACCGCGGGGCAGCAACTCTCCGAGGGCGTCCCGCTCTGGGCCGTCGTCAACCACGACCCCGACCAACTCGGCACCTTCACCCGCGGCCTGATCGAGACGCTGCACCGCGGCCGCCCCGGCGCCGACCAGTTCCTCACCCCCGAACTCGTCCACCAGCAGGTCAACTCGGTGCTGCGGGCCGACACCGTGGTGATCGCCTCGCACCCCGCCGACCGGCCCTACTTCCGCAACACCGCACGGCAGATCGGCGGCGGCGAGCCCGCCGCCACCCTCCAGGCCCGCCCCGACGCGGCGCGCACCACGGCCGCCACGGCAGCCACCGCCACCGTGCCCGCGCCCGCCACCGCGCCCGCCCCCGCCGCCGAACCCGTCCGGCCCAAACTCGCGCTCAACTGGGCGCCGCGCGGCCTGGTTTCGCTGCGCAAGGCGGGCGTCCCGGCGACCCCGCCGCGCCGCAAGATGATCGTCTCGCTGGTCAAGGGCGAACCGATGGTCCCCGCGGACGCGCCGTCCGTCGCGGCGTCGCCCGTCGCCGCGACGTCCGCGACCGCGCCGCGCGTGCCGCTCGACAAGCCCGCGCCGACCCCGCCGACCCCGTCGGCCCCGTCGGCCCAGCCCCGGGTCGAACTCGGCAAGGAGGCCGCCACGTTGGCGGTGCCCGAGCCCGAGCCCGAGCCCGCCGCCACGCTCGCGGAGGAGCCCGACTTCACCCTGCCGCCCACGCTTCCCGCCGCGCCCGCTGCGCCCGCTGTGACCTTCGCCAAGGCCGCCGAGAGCGTGGAACTTCCCGAGGCGGAGCTTCGCGAGGCGGTGCCCTCCGAGGCGGACGCGCCTCCGGCCGCGACCGTCCTGCTGGACAAGTCGGCCCCCGTGCCGCTCGTCGAACGCGCCCCCGAGCCGGAACCGGCCCCCCGGCACGACCCGCTCGCCGCCACCGCCCTGCTGCCCGGTCCGCTGGTCGAGCTGGGCAAGAAGGGGGACGGGGAGCGGAGCGACGGCCCGCCGGTCGAGCTGGGGAAGAAGGCCGAGGCGGGGAAGGCCGATGCCGAGCAGGCCGAGGCGGGCCGGCCCGGTGCCGAGCAGGCGCCGCCCAGCGAGTACCTGGAGGCGATCGGCGACATCGTCCGCAACGCGGAGGCCGGCGACCACGAGACCGCTTCGGCGCTGGCCCTCGCGCTGGAGGAGAAGGCCGTCGGCGCGTACGGTTCCCGGGCCTCCGTCGTGCTCCAGGTCCGCCAGGTCCGGGCGCACGTCTGCCGGGTCGGCGGCCGTCCCTCGGTCGCGGCCGAGCTCTACCGGCAGGTCGCCACGACGCTGCTGCAGACCGACGGCCCCGAGCACCCGGAGACCCAGCGGGCGGTCACCAACGCGGAGGCGTGCTGGCGGGCCGTCAAGGACCCGGCCGAGGCGATCCGGATCGCCCCGGACATCATCGAGCTCCGCGCCCACCTCCCTGGCCCGGACAACCGCAAGCTCCGCGCCGCGGAACGCTACCTGCGCCAGCTCGCCGACGCCCGGGGCTGAGCCCCGGTCCGCCGGGTGCCCCGGCCGCTCAGCGGTCGACGGACCAGGGGGCGTCCGGGAGCGGGGTGCCGCGGGCGAGCAGGTGGGCGACGACGGCGAGGGCCCGTTCCAGCGGGACGGCGTCGGGTCGGGGTAGGCGTCCGCCTGGCCGTTGGCGAGGACGAACCCGTCGTTCCTCCATTACCCGGAGGTCCTCCGGCCGGGCCCCGTTCCCGCCGCACTCGTAGCCGTAGCCGTAGCCGCACTCGCAGCCGTGGCCGTAGTCCCGGTCGCAGCCCTCGCGCTCAGGGCGTCCGCGGCAGCGGCCCGTCCACCGGACCCGGCGGCCCGTCCACCGGACCCGGCGGCCCGTCCGGGACCGGGTCGGCGGGTCCGGTGCAGGTGAGCGCGGCGAGGAGCCGCAGCTTCTCGTCGCTCGCGCTGTCCTTGTCGGGGTAGTAGACGACGAGGATCACGTCGTCGACGGGGAGTTTGTCCCGGTGCAGGCGCAGTTCGCCGACGAGGGGGTGGTGGACCGTGGTGCTGCCCCCGCCGAGGGGGCGGACGTCGTGGCGGGCCCACAGGGTGCGGAAACGCGGGCTGGCGAGGGCGAGTTCGCCGACGAGTTCGACGAACCGGGGGTCGTCGGTGTCGTCCCCGACGGTGGCGCGCAGGGCGGCGACGAAATCGGCGGTGGCCCCGGCCCAGTCCTGGTGGAAGGCCCGTTCCTCGGGGTCGAGCAGCAGCGAGCGGAGCCGGTTCAGGCCGGGGCGCAGCCGGGGGGAGAGCGCGACCGCCAGCGGGTTGGCGGCCAGGACGTCGAACGCCCGCCCTTCGACGAACGCGGGGACGGTGAGGTGGGCGAGCAGCTGGTGCACCCGGGCCGGCACGTGTTCGGGCCGCTTGCGGCGCGCGGTCCGGGGGTGGGCGGCGGTGAGGCCGAGCAGGTACGTCCGCTCGTCGTCGTCGAGGTGCAGGACGCGCGCGAGGGACTCCAGGACCTGCGCGGACGGGTTCCGGTCGCGGCCCCGCTCCAGGCGCAGGTAGTAGTCGGGGCTGATCCCGGCGAGCAGCGCGACCTCCTCGCGGCGCAGGCCGGGCACCCGGCGGTTGCCGCCGGGCGGGAGCCCCGCCCGGGCCGGGGAGACCAGCTCGCGCCGGGCCCGCAGGTAGCTGCCGAGCCGGTTGTCGGATCCGTCGTCCTTCATGCCGTCCACCGTAACGCGGTGCGCGCGCCCGAACGGGGGCCCTGCCAGGACCAGGGAGGACGGGGGCCCTCCCGCGCCCCGCAGCGGCGGCCGAGACTGCGGGAGGGCCGTTCCGGTAGGGACGGCAGCCCTCACGACCCGCGCCGCCGCCCCGCACGGCGGCGGCGCCCGAACGAAAGGGAGGACCTCGTGGACCTCTCCGACCGCACCGTCCTCGTCGTCGGCGGCACCTCGGGCATCGGACGGGAGCTGGCCCGGCGGTTCGCCGCGGCGGGCAGCACCGTGGCCGTCGGCGGCCGCGACCCGCGGGCGCTCGCCGAACTCGCGCAGGAGGGCTTCGGCACGGTCGCCGTCGACGTCACCGACAGCGCCTCCGTCGCCTCCGCCCGGGACGCCGTGCTGGCCCGCCACCCCGGGCTGGACACCGTGGTGATCGCGGCGGGCGTCATGCTCATGGAGGACCTGCGCGACCCCGCGCACTTCGCGGCGACGGCGACGACGATCGACACCAACCTGCTCGGTACCGTCCGGGTCGTCGACGCCTTCACCCCGCACCTGATCGGGCGGGGCGCCGGCACCTTCGTCACCGTCACCTCCGGCATCGCCTTCCTGCCGTTCCCGCCGATGCCCGGCTACGCCGCGTCGAAGGCTGCCGTGCACGCCTACTCCGAGGCGCTGCGCGCGCAGCTCGACGGCACCGGCGTCGGGGTCGTCGAACTCGTCCCGCCGGCCGTCGCCACGGCGGGCCAGGAGCGGGTGAACCCGCACGCGCTGCCGCTCGACGACTTCGCCACCGAGGTCATGGACCTGCTCGCGCAGGACCCCACCCCGCGCGAGGTCCTGGTGAAGGGCGTCCTCGGGCACCGCTGGGCCGAGCGCGACGGCACCTACGACGAGCTCGTCGCCCAGCGCTCCCGCGCCCTGGACACCCTCCCCGGCTTCGGGGGCCGCCGCGCCTAGCGGGTACGCCTAGCGGGCGCCGCCGTTGACGTACAGGGTCTGGCCGCTGACGTACGAGGCGTCCTCGCTGGCCAGGAAGGCCACCACGGCGGCGATCTCCTCCGGGCGGCCGGCCCGGCGCAGCGGGGTGCGGGCGGCGACCTCGGCCTGGTGCGCCTCGGGGGTGGCGCCGACGCGTTCGGCGGTGGCGGCGGTCATCGAGGTGACGACGTAGCCGGGGGCGACGGCGTTGACGTTGACGTTGAAGGGGCCCAGTTCGATGGCCAGGGTGGCGGTCAGGCCCTGGATCCCGGCCTTGGCCGCCGCGTAGTTGGCCTGGCCGCGGTTGCCCAGGGCGGAGCGCGAGCTGAGCGAGACGATCTTGCCGTACTTCTGCGCGACGAAGTATTTCTGCGCGACGTGCGCGCAGTTGTAGGCGCTGGTCAGGTTGACCGCGAGGACGGTGTCCCAGTCCTGCTTGGGCATCTTGAAGAACAGGTTGTCCCGGGTGATCCCGGCGTTGTTGACCAGGACGTGCACCCCGCCCAACTCCTCGACCACGGCGGTGAACACGGCCTCGACCGCGTCGTAGTCGGACACGTCGCACCCGTAGGCCCGGGCGGTGCCGCCCGCCGCCGCGATCTCCTCGACGGTGCCCGCCGCCCGCTCCGCCGTGAGGTCGACCACGGCGACCGCCGCGCCCTCCGCGGCCAGCAGCCGGGCCGTCGCCGCACCGATGCCCTGCGCGGCCCCGGTCACCACCGCCACCTTGCCGTCGAACCTGCCCACTGTCGTGCTCCGTTCCTGATGTTCCGTCATGTCTATGTGTGGAGAGGGGAGTTCAGTCGCGTTCGAGCAGGACGGCCGAGCCCTGGCCGACGCCCACGCACATGGTGGCCAGGCCGCGCCGGGCGCCGGTGCGGCGCATCCGGTGCAGCAGGGTGGTGAGGATCCGGGCGCCCGAACAGCCCAGCGGGTGGCCCAGTGCGATCGCCCCGCCGGAGGGGTTGACCAGCTCCGGGTCGATGCCCAACTCGCCGACGGACGCCAGGGCTTGGGCGGCGAAGGCTTCGTTGAACTCGGTGGTCTCCAGGTCGGCGGTCCGCCAGCCGGAGCGCTCCAGCACCCGCCGGGTGGCCGGCACCGGCCCGATCCCCATCACGTCGGGGTGCACGCCCGCCGAGGCGCCCGCCACGTACCGGCCCAGCGGCTCCAACTCCAGTGCGGCCAGCGCTCGTTCGCTGACCAGCAGCAGGGCGGCCGCGCCGTCGTTCATCGGCGAGGAGTTGCCCGCCGTGACGGTGCCGCCGGGGCGGAACGCCGGCTTCAGGGCGGCCAGCTTCTCGGCGGTGGTGTCGGTCCGGATCGACTCGTCGCGGTCCACCAGCGTCCCGTCCGGGCGGGCGACGGGCAGCAGTTCGGCGTCGAAGTGCCCCGACTCCCGGGCGGCGGCGGCCAGTCGGTGGCTGCGCAGGGCGAACGCGTCCTGCGCCTCGCGGCCGATGCGGTAGCGGGCGGCGACCTCCTCGGCGGTCTCGCCCATCGACAGCACGCCGTGCAGGTCGCGCATCCGCGGGTTGGTCAGGCGCCAGCCGAGCCGGGTGTCGAAGGTCTCCATCCGGTGCGGCAGCGCCTCGTCCGGGCGGGGCAGTACGAACGGGGCGCGGCTCATCGACTCGCAGCCGCCCGCCACCACCACGTCCGCCTCGCCGGAGCCGATCGCCCGGGCGGCCGTGGTGACGGCCTCCATCCCGGACGCGCACAGCCGGTTGACGGTCGCCCCCGGCACGCTGTCCGGCAGCCCGGCGAGCAGCACGGCCATCCGGGCCAGGTTGCGGTTGTCCTCGCCCGCCTGGTTGGCGGCGCCCCAGTACACCTCGTCGATCCGCGCCGGGTCCAGCGCGGGCACCGCGTCGAGCAGTCCGCGCAGCACGGCCGCCGACAGGTCGTCGGGCCGGACGGCGGACAGCGCGCCGCGCAGCCGCCCGATCGGGGTGCGGCGGGCGGCGGCGATGAAGACCGGAAGCACTTCGTCGGGCTCCTTGTCGGTGGGTCGGGAAGGGCGGTTCAGAAGGCGTTGACACCGGTCAGCGAGCGCCCGACGAGCAGCTTGTGGATCTGGCTGGTGCCCTCGTACAGGGTCATCACCCGGGCGTCGCGCAGGTACTTGCCGACCGGGTACTCGTCGATGAAGCCGTACCCGCCGAACACCTGCAGCGCGTTGTTGGCGCAGCGCACCGCCGCCTCGGAGGCGTACAGCTTGGCGACGGAGGACTCGGTGGCGAACGGCCGGCCCCGGTCGATCAGGTCGGCGACCCGCCAGGTCAGCAGCCGGGCCGCGTCCACGTCGACGGCGATGTCGGCGAGCAGCTCCTGCACCAACTGGTGGGCGGCGATGGGCTTCCCGAACTGCTCGCGCTCCCCGGCGTAGCGCACCGCCGCGTCCAGCGACGCCTGCGCGATGCCCACGCAGCCCGCCGCGACCGACATCCGGCCCTTGGCGAGGGCGGCCATCGCCACCGTGAAGCCCTGGCCGAGCTCGCCCAGCCGTGCGCTGTCCGGGACCCGGACCCGGTCGAAGGACAGCTCGGCGGTGGCCTGCCCGCGCAGCCCCAACTTGCCGTGCACCAGCCGCCGTTCGAAGCCGGGCGCGTCGGTGGGCAGCAGGAAGGCGGTGATGCCGCGGTGCCCGGGTCCGCCGGTGCGGGCGAAGACCAGGGCGACGTCCGCCCACGTCCCGTTGGTGATGAACATCTTGCTGCCGGAGACCAGCCAGTGGTCGCCGTCCCGCTCGGCCCGGGTGGTCAGGTTCGCCGCGTCCGAGCCGGTGCCGGGCTCGGTCAGCGCGAAGCAGCCCAGCGCCTCGCCCGAGCAGAGCCGGGGCAGCCACTCGCGCTTCTGCTCCTCGGTGCCGAACGCGTTGACCGACTTGGCGACCAGCCCCAGCGACACCGACACCACGCCGCGCACCGACGAGTCGCCGCGCCCCAGTTCCTCCAGCACCAGGCAGTACGCCAGGTGGTCGCCGCCGCTGCCGCCGTACTGCTCCGGCAGGGTCAGACCGAGGAAGCCCAGGTCGCCGAGCTTCTTGACGACGCCCAGGTCGATGGACTCCGCCCGGTCCCACTCGGCCGCGAACGGCACGATCTCCCGGTCGGTGAAGGACGCCGCCAACTCCCGTACGGCGTCCTGCTCCTCGGTCAGTTCCAGGTCCACGCGGCGACACCCCGAACGCTCGGCAGGTACTCGGCGATCCTGCGCCGCCGATAAACTAGCACTGCAAGTTTTACGGTGACTGTAACCCGCTCCGGCCTCACCCGGAAGAGCACCCGCCGAGCCGCCCCGACCACCTGCGACAATGACCCGGACCCAGCCAGTCCGCGCCCCCAGGAGGCGGAGATCGCCCGACCCCGCACCCCGCTGCTCAACCGGGACCGCATCATCGCCGCCGCCCTCGCCCTGGTCGACGCCGAGGGCCTGGCCGCGCTCTCCACCCGCCGCCTCGCCGCCGAACTCTCGGTCAGCGGCCCCTCGCTGTACAACCACTTCGCCACCAAGGACGAACTCCTCGACGCCGTCGTCGACAGTGTGATGGGCGAGGTCGACCTCACCGTGTTCGACGCGCCGGACGACTGGCGCACCGCCCTGCACGCCTGGGCCCGCTCCTACCGCGCCGCCCTGGCCGCCCACCCCCACCTCGTCCCGGTCCTCGCCCAGGGCCCCGGCCGCCGCCCCCACGCCCTGCGCCTCGCCGACGCCGTCTTCGGCTGCCTGGTCGAAGCCGGCTGGCCGCGCGGCCAGGCCACCCGGATCGGCGCCCTGATGCGCTACTTCGTCACCGGCTCCGCGCTCGGCTCCTTCGCCGCCGGCTTCCCCGACGACGCCGCGCTCTACCCCGCCGCCGACTACCCCCACCTCGGCGACGCCCACCGCCTCGCCGAACACCGCCGCGCCGTCGACGAGGGCGCCTTCGAGACCGGCCTCGACGCCCTCCTCGACGGCCTCGAACTGCGCTACCGCCGCCTGCCGTCCTGAGCCGCCGCCGCTACCTCCGCCAGTTGGCGCCGTGGTCGCGGCAGTCCGGCTAGCACTCGGCCGGCTCCGGCAGCGTCCAGTCGAACGGCCAGAAGTCCGCGGCCTCCTGCGAGTCCGCCACCAGCTCCGGAAGCCCGGCCGGGCGGCGCAACAGGCAGCGGTGGCGCAGGAGTTCCTCGGCCTCCGCCCGGCTCAGCGGAGGAAAGCCCTCGATCGCGTGGTGGTCCGACAACCGCTCGGGACTGCGCACCACGTTCAGCCGGTCGCCGTCCGCCGTCCGGAAGTCCATCCGGTGGCTGGTGCTCCACTGCGAGTTCGACCCCCAGCCCTGCCCGAGGTTCACCGTCGGCCGACCACGCCGCCGGTGCGCCCAGTACACCGGCGAGGCGTCCGCCCAGCCCGGCTCGGCCACCCGGGCGCCCGCCCGGACCCGCACGCCCGCCCGGGCGAACAGCAGCTCGCCGAACACGAACCCCGGCCAGAACACGTCCAGCAGCTCGATCGGCGCGTCCGGGTCCTCGGCGGGTACCAGCTCGGCGATCTCGTGCAGGAACGGGTCGAAGCCGCCCGCCGCGCCGACCTCCGTCATGCCGAGCCGGGCGAAGAACGCCGCGAACTCCTCCCGGCCGACGCCCATCCGTACCCCGTCCCGGACCGGCCCGTCGCCGAACGGAGGCTGGAACTCCAGTGCGAGCACGTCCGCGGTCCGGCTCAGCGCGTAGAGCTCGCACTCCAGCAGGTCCTGCTCCTGCGCCGACTGTGCGGTGAACGTGTCGTACGCGGCCGCCGCCGCCAGCCGCTCCGAATAGCTGGGCTGCACCCGTGCCGCCCAGTCGTCCAGTACCGCCGCCGCCGTCCCCTCGCCGCCCCACATCAGGGCTCGGTACAACTCCCGCCCCGCGCCCAGCGGTCGGGAGTCGAAGTTCGAGGACAGCACCTTGCGCAGCGCCCGCCGCACCTCGTCGGCCGGATCGCCCGCGTGGTACGGGTGCTCGCTGGGCTCGATGCCGTCCAGGAACTCCTGGTAGCGCAGCGCGAAGTGCACGTGCACCAGCGGCGCGGCCATCTCCAGTGCGGCCTCCGGCCGGCTGTCCGGCGCCAGTTCGCGCCAGGCGTCGATCCAGCGCGAGCGGACGTCCGCCCAGCGCTCGGGGGAGAGGAACGCCTTCGGCCGCAGCCCGTCCAGCGCCGGGTGGCCCCAGGCCGCGTCCGAGAAGTCCAGCACGGTCGGCCGCTCGCCGTCGAAGCGCCAGTTCCCCGGGTGGAAGTCGCCGTGCACCAGCGTCGACGGCAGCCCGCAGCGCTCCAGCCGGGCCGCCAGCTCGGGCAGCATCGCCGCCAGCTCCCGGCCCTGCGCGTACTCCAGCGCCGGCAGCTCCGGACGCAGCCGCTCCAGTAGCGCCGGGAAGCGCTCCGCGAGCGCGGCCGGGGAGCAGTCCGCCAGCCCGTCCGGGCCGTTCGCCGCGGACGCCGCCTGCACCGAGGCCCACCGGTCGACGACCTCCAGCATGCCGTCCTCCGGCACACCCCAGCAGTCCACACCCGGCACGTCCGCGAGCAGCACCCGCCGCCCGTCCGCCGCCAGCACCCTCGGCGCCAGCCCCGGCAGGGCCGCCTCGACCCGGGCGATCACCGCCGCCTCCGGCACCGCGAACGGCGGCGTGCTCTTCAGCCAGACCGGGCCGTCCGCCGTCGGGAACCGCGAAAGCGCCGACAGGTTCCAGCTCCGCACCTGCTCCACCGGGCCGGTCCTGGGACGGCCGAGCTTCGCCAACTCGCCGTCCGCCCAAGCCCATTCGGCAGCCAGGCCGTCCGCCGACGCCCACCGCAACCGCAGCGGGTGCCCGGCGTCCTCGGTGCCCGCCGGGGCCAGCGCGCCGGTCGGACGCCCGGACGCCACCGCCAGGTACACCGTCTCGCCGCCCCGGCCGCCCTCGCCGCCCGCCACCGACAGCAGCCGCAGCACCGCGAGCGGCACCCCCGCCGCCCGCGAGGCGGCCTCCGCCACCTCGCCGACCTGCGCCCAGTGCGGCGACGCCGTCACGAACGGCCCCACCGCCCCCAGGATCCCGCCCCGCCACTCGACCACGACGGTCGCCGTCCGCTGCTCGTTCGTCTGCACCCGGGCATTCTCCGGACGGTGGCAGCGACCACGCCAACGAATAATCGGCGAGGAGAGAGCCCTTGTCTGGGTTCTCAGTCGGAGCCGTCCTCGAAGGGGCGGGAGAGCGAGAGCCCGAAGCGGCCCCCGTCGTCCGTCCACCAGTCGGTCAGGCGCAGGCCGGCGGCGAAGAGTTCGCGTTCGACGCGTTCGCGGCGGAACTTCGCGGAGACCTCGGTGTACAGCTCCTCACCGGCCTCGAAGTGGACGGGCAGGCCGAGTTCGGCGACCTTGACGGTCTGGGCGCGCAGGGAGCGCAGTCGCATCTCGATCCACTCGTTCTCGGCGTCCCAGAGCGCGACGTGCTCGAACTGCTCGGGTTCGAAGTCGGCGTTCAGTTCCCGGTTCAGCACCGACAGCAGGTTGCGGTTGAAGGCGGCGGTGACGCCCGCGGCGTCGTCGTAGGCGGCGACCAGCACTGCCGGGTCCTTGACCAGGTCGGTGCCGAGCAGCAGCCAGTCCCCGGGCAGGAGTTGGGAGCGCAGGCCGGTCAGGAAGGCGGTGCGTTCGGCGGGCAGCAGGTTGCCGAGGGTGCCGCCGAGGAACACCACCAGGCGGGGGCCGCCGCCGTCGGGCAGGCCGAGGCTCTTGGTGAAGTCGGAGAGCACGGCGGAGACTTCGAGGCCGGGGTACTCGTCGGTCAGGGCCTTCGCGGCGGCTTCGAGCGCGCTCTCGCTGACGTCCACCGGGACGTACCGCTCCAGGGTGCCGGCGGCGCGCAGCGCGTCCAGCAGTAGGCGGGTCTTCTCCGAGGAGCCGGAGCCGAGTTCGACCAGGGTGCGGGCCCGGGTGGTGGTGGCGATGTCGGCGGCGCGGGCGGTGAGGATCTCGCGTTCGGCCCGGGTGGGGTAGTACTCGGGCAGCCGGGTGATCTCCTCGAACAGTTCGGAGCCGCGGGCGTCGTAGAACCACTTCGGCGGCAGCCGTTTGGGTTCGCCGCTCAGCCCTTCGCGGACGTCGGCGCGCAGCGCGTGGTGCAGGTGGTCGGGGGGCAGCAGGCGGGTGAGCCGGTATCCGGTCATCGCGGGGCGTCCTCTCGGATGCGCGGGCCGACGGGGGCCAGCGGGGTGAGTGCGCTGCCGGCCGCGTCGGCCACCAGCAGGGTGCGGTCCGGGACTTCGGACCAGCCGGGTCCGTCGTCGAAGGGTTCGGAGGCGACCAGCAGCGAGCCGTCCGCGTCCCGGCGCTGGAACAGGGTGTCGCCCCAGGCGGTGGCGGCGACCGAACTGCCGTCGGTGGCCAGCAGGTTGATCCGGGCGTCGGCGATCTCCGAGGCGAGCAGGCAGACGTCGGCGAGCGCCTCGCCGAGTTCGGCGCCGGCCCGCAGCCGGTTCAGCACCAGCGCCCACAGCAGGGCCGAATCGGTGCGCGTCTCCAGCTCCAACAGCTCGGTGGCGGGCAGCAGTTCGGCCAGCGGGGCGAAGGCGCGCGGCCAGCCGGGCAGGGCGCCGTTGTGGCTGAACAGCCAGCGCCCGGCGGCGAACGGGGCGGCGGCCTGCGCCCCGGCCGCGCAGCCGGGGGTGGCGGAGCGGACGGCGCCGAGCACCGCGTGCGAGCCGACCACCCGGGCCAGGTCGGTCAGGTCGCCGTCGGCCCAGATCGGGCCCTCCCGCCGGTAGCGGGCCGGGCGTTCGTCCCCGGCCGCGTACCAGCCGACGCCGTAGCCGTCGGCGTTGACGGTGCCGTAGCGCTGCAGCCGGGGTGCCCAGGACTGGCGCAGCAGCCCGTACGGCGGGTCGAGCAGGACCGAGCGGATCGGCACCGGCCGTCCCAGGTAGGCGAAGTGGCGGCACATCAGCCCCGGGCCCCCGTCCTGGGTTCGGCGTCGCGGGCGGTGCGGAAGCCGGAGAAGATCTGCCGCCGCACCGGGTAGTCCCAGTTGCGGAAGGTGCCCCGGCAGGCGACCGGGGCGACCGCGAAGGAGCCGCCGCGCAGCACCTTGTACTCGGGGCCGAAGAACACCTCCGAGTACTCCTGGTACGGCCAGGCCGTGAAGCCCGGGTAACCGGTGAAGTCGCTGGACGTCCACTCCCACACGTCGCCGATCAACTGCCGCGCGCCGCACGGTGCTTCGCCCTCGGGGTAGGCGCCGACCGGGGCCGGTTGCAGGTGCCGCTGGCCGAGGTTGGCGTGCTCGGGGCCGGGGGCGGCGTCGCCCCACGGGAAGCGCCGGGAGCGGCCGGAGGCCGGGTCGTGCCGGGCGGCCTTCTCCCACTCGGCCTCGGTCGGCAGCCGCCGCCCGGCCCAGCGGGCGTACGCGTCGGCCTCGTACCAGCTCACGTGCAGCACCGGCTCCTCGTCCGGCACCGGCTCCAGGTGGCCGAAGCGGCGGCGCAGCCACTGCTCGCCGTCCCGCTGCCAGAACAGCGGCGCCTCCAGGCCGGCGGACGTCCGGTGCGCCCAGCCGGCGGGCGTCCACCAGCGCGGCTCGTCGTAGCCGCCGTCGGCGACGAAGCGGCGGTAGGCGCCGTTGGAGACCGGCGTGGTGTCCAGCCAGAAGGCGGGCAGTTCGACCCGGTGGGCGGGGCGCTCGTTGTCCAGCGCCCACGGCTCGGTGTCGGTGCCCATGGTGAACGGCCCGGCGGGCACCAGGACTTCGGGTGCGAGCGGGGCCCCGGTGGCGGCGGGCGGCGGCGGGGCGTCCAGCACGGCCGGGCCGGTGCGCAGCTGGTGGGTGATCAGCATGGTCTCGTCGTGCTGCTGCTCGTGCTGGACGATCATCCCGAACGCGAACCCGGCGTCCAGCAGCGGCGCGCCCTCCAGCGGGGAGGCGGCCAGCAGGTCCAGCACCCGGCCGCGCACCTCGTGCGCGTAGGCGCGGGCCTCGGCGGGCGGCAGCAGCGGCAGCCGGGGGCGCTCGGCCCGCGGGTGCTCGAACGCGTCGTACAGCGGGTCGATCTCCGGGTGCATCGGGTCGCGGCCGCCGACGTTGCGCAGCAGCCACAGCTCCTCCTGGTTGCCGATGTGCGCCAGGTCCCACACCAGCGGTGACATCAACGGGGAGTGCTGGGCGACCAGTTCGGCGTCGTCCACGGCCCCGGTGAGCTGCGCGGTGCGCTCCCGGGCGGCCAGCAGTTCGCCGGCGATCAGCTCGCGCAGCACGGCCGGGTCGGTGCGGTCGGCGTTCAGCACGCGGTCTCCTCCGGCCGGGGGAAGGGGAGTTCGGCGGTCAGCACGGGACGTCCTCCTGGAGAGCGGCGGCGGTACCGGTGCGCAGGGCGGCCAGCTGGTCGTCGGCCGGGCAGCGGCCGCGGGCCGGGTAGCGTTCGGCGAACTCGACCAGTGCGCTGTGCAGTTGGCTCCCGCCGCGGGACAGCGCGCGTTCGGCGGCGGCGAAGCACAGCAGCGCGGCGCGGCGCAGGTCCGGATCGGCCATGCCGAGCGCGGCGGCGCGCCGCCACAGGCCGGAGCGCGGGGCGCGGCTGCCCGCGTGGCCGAGCCGCTCCAGGGCGGCGCGGGCCTCGTCGGCGGCCCGCGGGTCGTCCATCAGCGCGCTGACCAGGGCGAGCGGCACCCGCCAGCCCTCGCCGGGCTGGGCGTCGATCATCCGCAGTTCCAGGTGGCCGCGCGGGCGCACCGGCGGGAACAGCGTGGTGCGGTGGTAGTCCAGGTCGGCCAGCTCGGCGGGCCGCTCGCCCGCGCCGCGCAGCCACTCGCGGAAGGTCAGCCCGGCCGGGGCGTCCCAGGGCAGCCCGTCGGGGCGGCGCACGCACAGCAGCGCGGCGTCCAGCACGTACCGCGTCCAGGCGGTGCGCGGGTCGGCGGTCGGCGGCGGGGCCAGCGTGCGGGAGGGGTCCATCCGGGACCAGACCAGCTGCCGGGTCGACTTCCAGCCGGTCGGACGGCCTTCCAGCAGCGGGGAGTTGGCGAACGCGCCGACCAGGACCGGACCCAGGTCGTGGGCGAGCCGCCAGCGCGCGGCGTGCTCGGCCTCGGTCCCGGCGTCCACGCAGACCTGGACGGAGGCGGTGCCGGTCATCATGATCCGGCCCCACGGGCCGCCGCGGTCGAAGTAGCGCTCCATCGCCCGGTAGCGCGGGTGGGTGGCCTGCATCCGCCGCTCGCGGTCCATCGGGTCGGTGCCGCTGCCGGTCAGCCGCAGGCCCTCGGCGGCCAGTGCCGCCCGCAGCACCGCCTGGTCGGTGCTCAGTCCGGCCGCGCAGTCGGCCGGGTCGGCGGCGGGCGGGGAGCTGAGCTCGACCTGCCCGCCGGGTTCGCGCGTCAGCCGCGAGCCGGCCGGGAGCACCGGGCCGTCGGCCGAGTCGGGGAGCGCCGCCAGTGCGGCCGCCACCCGGTCGGGAGCCACCGGGGCGCCGGGACATCGGACGTCGTGGACGAACCACTCCGCCTCCACCCCGACCAGCGCGGGCGGGCCGATCTTGAAGCAGATGGCGCCCAGGTGCCGTTCGGCCGTCGCTTCGGTCAACTCCGCCTGAAGTGTCACGCTGTGTATCGGATCGGCGGCCGGGGCGGCCTGTTGCGGACGTACAGATGTCACCGGGTTTCACCATCCCTCGGTTCGCGACTTGAGCCCGGTTGTTCCTGCTCAGTCTGCTCCGGGACAAACCTCGGTGCCGCCCGGATCGACTTTTCGCAGGTCAGACGGGTGAGTGCGGTGCGCAGCCGGTCCAGTGGCAGGGCGAAATTCAGCCGCAGGCAGCCGGAACCGGCCGGTCCGAAATCGGATCCGTCCGCCAGCTCGACGTCACGGCGGGTGAGCAGCTCGGCCCGGGTGCCGAGCCCCGCGCCGTCCAGCCACAGCAGGTACGAAGCCTGCGGACGGGCCAGCACCGCACCGCCCAGCGCGGCCACCGCCAGCTCCCGGGCCCGCACCAGGTGGGCCAGCACGGCGTCCAGCCACGGGCCGCCCTCCGCCAGCGCCGCCCGCTGCGCGACCGCGCCCAGCAGGCCCCCCTCCCACAGCCCGAAGCCCGCCATCGCCGCCGTCAGCCGCTCGCGCAGCCCCGCGTCCGGCACCAGGGCGAAGCAGCTGGGCAGCCCGGAGACGTTGAAGGTCTTGCCGACCGAACCCAGCGTCACCACGTTCGCCGCCCCGCCGGTCACCGCCACCGCGACCGGCTGCGGCACCTCCGCGTCCGGGTGCCGCAGGTCGCCGTGCACCTCGTCCGAGACCAGCAGGCCCGGGGCGGCGGCCGCGGCCAGCGCCCGGACGTCGGCGGCGGACCAGATCCGCCCGGTCGGGTTGTGCGGGCTGCTCAGCATGACCAGGCCCGGGCGGGACGCGGCGATGCCGGCCAGCGGCAGCCGGTACGGGTCGGCCGGATCGCCGGTGGGCAGCAGCGGCAGCTCCCGCAGCTCCGCCCCCGCCGCCCGGCAGACCCGGGCGAAGCCGCCCCACTCCGGGGTCACGCACACCGCCGGGCCGGGCAGCGGGCGCACCGCCTCCAGCAGCAGCCGCACCGCCGTGCCCGGGGCGAACGGCAGCAGCATCACCCAGCGCGGGTCCACCTCCACCCCGTGCCGCCGCCGGTACCAGTCGGCCACCAGCACCCGGTCCGCGTCCTCCGCCACCGGGTAGCCGAACGCCGGGTGCCCGGCCCGCACCCGCAGCGCCGCCCCCACCGCCGGGGGCCCCGGCAGGTCCATGTCGGCCACCCCCATGGCGATCCGCCCCGCCCCCGCCCGCGCCCACTTCGCACTGCCCGTCCCCGCCCGCGAGAACCGTTCGAACACCGTCCGCTCCCTCCGACGCCGTTCCCACCCACGCTAGGCCGAGCCGGGCCCGGGCGGGGCGAGCGACCCGGGACCGGAACCCCCGGACAACGTCGTCCGACGCTGCGCGGAGCGGACGCGCCCGTCGTACTCGCGGCCGTCGCACTCGCGGCCGGACCGGGGGAGGCCGAACCGCGGAAGGCCGGACCGCTGGAGGCCGGACCCCGCCCGGCGAGGGCCCCGGGCCGAGGAACGGCACTGCCATCCACCTGCGCCGCCGGCGCCGAACCGGCCGCGACGGCCGAACCGGCCGAACCGGCCGAGACGGCCTCCCCCCGCACCGGCCCCGTCCGGCAGGCCGCCCGAACGGCGTGACCCGGGGCGCGGCGGGACGTCAACCGGCCCGGTCGGCGGGCGACTTGCGCACGTGCAGCACCCGGGCGTCCAGCGGCAGCGGGTCGTGCCGCAGCAGCTCCAGCCCGGCGTCCGCGAACAGCCGCGCGTACTGCCCGGCGGTGCGCTCGCGGCCGCCCACGTTGCAGCGCATGTGCAGGTCCCAGGCGGTGGCCAGGGACGGGGAGCCGTCCTCCGGCAGCAGGCGCTCGACCACCAGCAGGTCCGCGTGCGGGGGCATCGCGGCGGCGAGGTGGCGCAGGATCCCCCGGCAGTGCGCGTCGTCCCAGTCGTGCAGCACCCGCGACAGCAGGTACACGTCCCCGCCCGGCGGCACGTCCGCGAAGGTCCCCGCCAGGCACCGCGCCCGGTCGCCGCAGCCCGCCGCGTCCAGGAACTCCCGGGCCGCGTCCACGACGTGCGGGCGCTCCAGCAGGACGCCGCGCAGCGCGGGGTGCGCGGTCAGCAGCCGGGACAGCAACTCGCCGGTGCCGCCCGCGAGATCGACCACCGTGCGCGGCCCGCCCGCCGAGGCCGCCGCCCGGACCACCGGGTGCCCCGGCAGCGGGTCGAACATCCGGGTGCTCGCCGCCATCGAACGGTCGAACAGCTCGGCCAGGTCGGGATCGCGGGCGAAGTGGTCGAAGTGGTTCTCGCCGAACAGCCGGTCGAAGGCCGCCTCCCCGGTCCGCACCGTCCCCGCCAGCCCGCCGAACGAGCGGTAGAACGGCCCCGCGTAGAGCAGCGACAGCGGCCGCAGCGAACCCGCCGCGTCCGCCCGCAGCAACTCCCCGGCCGGGGACAGCCGGAAGCCGCCGCCGTCCGGCACCACCGTGCCCAGCATCGCCAGGTAGCGCAGCAGCGACCGCAGCGTCTCCGGGTCCGCGCCCACCGCCGCCGCCACCTGCTCGGCGCTGCGCGGCACCCGCGCGTCCATCGCCTCCGGGACGCCCAACTCGGCGAAGGCACCCAGCGCCTGGGTCGTCCACGCACCGGTCAACTGCCGCAGCAGCACCTCGGCGGGCTGCTCGGCACGGTGCCGGGCCAGGTGCTCGGCCAGCAACTCCCGGTGGTCGCCCGGCGCGTACAGCTCGATCCGCGGACAGCCCGCCTTCGAGTCGTCCGGCGCCGTGAAGTACAGCACCGTCCCGTCCTCGTGCGGGTTGTAGCCGCCCCCGTCCGGCCGGGCGCCGTGCCGGGCCAGCAGCGCGCACAGGCCGCGCAGCAGCAGCGGATCCGGCTGCCGGACCTCGAAGCCGAGGTGCGCCTCGTGCTGCGCCGCCCGTTCGCGGGCGGCGAGCCCGGCCAGCCCCGAACCCGGCGGGACGGTCAGCGCGAACACCTCCACCACCCGCTGCTCCCCGTCCGCGCCGGTCACCGCCGGGCGCAGGATGCCCACCTCCAGCTCCGCCGCGTCCCGGCCGTGCCGCACGGCCAGCCGCTCCCGCACCACCGTGCTCGGCCGCGCCGCCGCCTCCGTCGCCAGCCCGGCCCCGGCCAGCAGCGCCCGCAGCGCCCCGGCGTCCGGCGGGAAGACCAGCAGCGCGGTGTGCGCGAAGCGGCAGCGGTCGGTGAGCGCGCGCAGCTCGACGCCGTCCAGGCCCGGCAGCAGGGCGCTCAGCAGGGCGGCGGTGTCCTGGCGGCGGGCGTGGTCGGCCGCCGCCCGCAACAACTCCGCGTCGGTCGGAGCCGTGACGGTCGTGGTGGTGCTCATGCTGGGGACGTCCTTGAGGGTAGGCAGGTGATGCGTGGGCGAAACGTTTCTGGAGGGGCCCGGAAAGGAACGCGCACGCCGCCCGGTGGGGATGCGCCCGCATGGGGGAAGGGCGCAGCCCGGCGGCGCGGCAGCGGGGCGCGGCGGGAGAATCTGACGGACCGTCAGACTCGGTGATCCTAGCCGTCACCGGAGCGCCCGCCCGTCCCGCTTCACCCGATTGGCCCGACCACCGGCATCAGGGGCTCGGCTACGAACGGCGGCAGGCGAAACCAGGGGCTCGGGGAACGGCGAGTCCGTGCTGCTGACGGCCGGAGCCCGTCGAAGGCCCGTGCTGCTGCGTGTCTTGAACAGAACCGGAAGCCGATGCGCTGGGCGGCAGTGCACCGTCAGCAGACCGGGCCTCGCCGTTCCCCGAGCCCCTGGTTTTGCCTCTCGCCGTTCTTCCCGAGCCCTTCGTTGCGCCTCTCGCGGTTCTCTCCGAGTCCTTGGTACTCAGGGGATCCGGGCTTCGATGTGGGCGAGTTGGGCGGCGAGGGCCTCTTCGAACGCGGCGCGGCGGTCCGCCGCGAGGGGGCGGATGTCGCGGGCGAAGTGGGCCAGGGTCGGGAAGCGTTCGGGGTCGGCGCCGAGCACCGCGACGCGGAACTGCTCCATGGCCTGCTCGTACTCCTCGGGGGCGATGGTGCTGATGCCGGCCTCGGAGGCGATCAGTGCGGAGAGGAGGATCACGATCCGGTGGTACCGCACCGGGATCTCCTCGTCGGGCAGGCCGGATGCGCGCAGGGCCTGTAGCAGTTCCTCCATGACCAGTCGGGATCCGGTGCTGCTGGACCCGTAGCGCCCCCACGTGGTGGCGAGTTGGGGTTGCTCGCCGAACGCCTCGCGCAGGCGCAGTGCCAGGGCGGTGATGCGCTGCTTCCAGTCGCCCTCGGGACGGTGGCCGTCCATGGCTGCCAGCAGTATCCGGTCGGCGACCGCGCGCAGCAGTTCGGTCTTGTTGCGGAAGTGCCGGTAGAGGCTGGAGGAGTCGGTTCCGAGCGCCGTGGCGAGCTTGCGCACGCTGAACGACTCGGCGTCGCCCGTGCGCAGCAGTTCCGCCGCCGTGTCGAGGATCTCCTCGGTCGTCCACCGCTTCCGGCCGGTCATCCCGCTCCTCTCGTCCGGGCTCAGTCTAACCTGTGCACTTGCTGATGCACGCGGTGCGTGCATAATCAGGACAACATGCTGTCCGGACACGCACGACACGCCCGGCACCGGGCCGGGAGGGGGAGGGAACGCATGAGTGCGACCGCGACCGCGACCGCGACAAGGCCGCCGGATCCGGACTTCTCGGCGATCACGGACGAGGAACTGCGCGCCTACCGCGACGCGGAGAACCAGTGGCGGGCGTCCGGCCCGGCCCGGGCGATGCTCGGGGAGCCGGATCCCGGCGCCGCGATCGTCTGGCGGCAGGTGGCACTGCCCGGCCGCGAACTCCCGGTCCGGGTGTACCGGCCGGTGCCGGCGGGGGACGGCGGAGCCGGTGCCCGGACCGACCTGCCGCTCGTGGTCCACGTCCACGGCGGCGGCTTCGTGGGCACGGCGGTGCAGTGCGACTGGGCCAACAGCCACCTCGCCGCCCAACTGCCCGCCCTGGTCGTCTCGGTCGAGCACCGCCTCCTCGCCCCCGGCAGCCCGTTCGCGAACGCCGCCGACGACGGCTGGGACGTGCTCCGGCACCTGGTGCGGCACGCCGCGCGGTGGGGCGTCGACCCGGCGCGCTCGGCCGTCCTCGGTGAGAGCTGCGGGGCGCTGATCAGCGCGCTGACGGCCGTCCGGGCCAGGGAGGCCGGACAAGGGCTCAAGGCGCAGGTGCTGGTCAACCCCGTGGTCGACGTGACCGGGACGATGCTCGACCACCCCTCGATCGCCGAGCACGCGGACGACCCGGCCCCGGTCCTGCCGCAACTGCGGCTCATCCAGCGGCTCGCCGTCCTGCCGGGAGCCGACGCCCGCCCGGTCTCACCGCTGTACCAGGACGACCTGGGCGGGCTCGCCCCGGCGCTCGTGGTGACGCCCACCCGGGACGCGCTCGCCGACCACGGCCGCCGCTACGCCGAGCGGCTGCGCGCGGCGGGCACGCCCGTGCGGCTCTCCGAGTACCCGGGAGCGAGGCACGCGTTCCTCACCCTGCCCGGCGTCGAACCACAGGCCGAGGCCGCCCGGACGGAGATCCTTGAGTTCCTCCGCGCGGCCCTGACGAAGTGACGGAGGAAACGATGCGCACCACCCTCGGAACCGACGGCCCGGCGGTCTCCCGACTCGGCCTCGGCTGCATGAGCATGGCCGGCAGCTACGGCCGCACCGACCCGGACGAGGCCGCGGCCACCCTGCTGGAGGCCCTCGAATCGGGCGTCACCATGTTCGACACCGGCGACTTCTACGGCGACGGGGCGAACGAGGAACTCCTGGGCCGGACCCTGGCACCGCACCGCGACCGCGTCGTGCTGGCCACCAAGACCGGAGTCCGCCGCACCGCCGAGGGCCTGGTCCCCGCCGGCTCCCCCGACGACCTGCGGCGCGCCTGCGAAGCGTCACTGCGCCGGCTGCGCACCGACCACATCGACCTGTACTACCTCGCCCGCATCGACCCCGCCGTCCCCGTCGAGGAGTCCGTCGGCGCCCTGGCCGACCTGGTCGCCCAGGGCAAGGCGGGCCGCATCGGCCTGTCCGAAGTCTCCGCCGCCACCCTCGCCCGCGCCCACGCCGTCCACCCGATCAGCGCGGTCCAGACCGAGTACTCGCTGTGGGAACGCCACGTCGAGAAGGACGTCCTGCCCGCGATTCGCGGCATCGGCGCCACCCTGGTCGCCTACAGCCCGCTCGGCCGCGGCCTGCTCACCGGGGCCGTCCGCGCCACCACGCGCTACGAACCCGGCGACTTCCGCGCCACCGCCCCCCGCTACAACGGCGACGACCTCACATCCAACCTGGCCGTCGTCGACGCCATCACCCGCGTCGCCGCCGCCAAGGGCGCCACCCCGGCCCGGATCGCCCTCGCCTGGCTCCTCACCCGCGGCAGCGACGTCGTCCCCATCCCCGGCAGCTCCCGCCGCCGCCACCTGCGCGACAACCTGGCCGCCCTCGACCTGCAGCTGAGCGCCGCCGACCTCGGCGACATCGACGCCGCCGTCCCCCGCACCGGAGCCCGGGGAGCCCGGTACGGCGACCACGGCATCGCCCTGATCGACCGGTGAAGGGAGCGGCACCCACCCGCCGACCGACCGCACCCCGTCGCGGGGACGGCCGACCGCACGCACCCCCATCAGCCTCCCGAAGGACAGGAGAAGCCGTGTTCGACGGCCTCGACCCCCCGTCGTTGGCCCGCCGCCCCGGAGTGAAGTGGAGCCGGGCACGGAACGGCGCCTCCACCCCGTCCCGTACGTCCTCCAGGACGGAGGCCGGGCCTTCGACGCCGAGCGGCTCGACCGCGAACCGGCCGACGGCGGCCGCCCGGACGGTGGCCCTGACCTCCGCGACCAAGGCGCTCAACGTGCCGGGGGTGCGCTGCGCGGTCGAGAACGGCGGGAGGCGAAACCGGGGGCTCGGGGAACGGCGAGGCCCAGTCTGTTGGTGGTGCACTGCCGCCCAGCGCATCGGCTTCCGGTTCTGTTCAAGCCACGCAGCAGCACGGGCCTTCGACGGGCTCCGGCCGTCAGCAGCACGGACTCGCCGTTCCCCGAGCCCCTGACGCGGCGCTAGGCGCTGAGGCGGCGTTCGAGCGGGGTGCGGAAGCGGGGGGTGACGCGGGTGTCGCCGAGGGTGGCGCGGAGGGACTCGGCCTTGGCGGTGACGGCTCGACGGGCTTCGGGGCCGGGGTCGGCGAGCAGGTCGAAGACGACCTCGCCGTCGAGGCGTTGGGCCCAGCCGCCGATGACGCGGCCGTTCCACCAGACGGTGGGGCCGAGGTTGCCGGAGCGGTCGACCAGTTCGGGGCGGTGTGCGGGGGAGAGGTACCAGTCGCGGTGCTTCCAGCCCATCGCGGTGGGGTCGAGGGCGGGGAGCAGGGCCGCCCAGGGCTCGGGGGCGGGGAGCGGGTCGAGGTCGTCGGGGAGGACGAACCCGGTCCCGCCGTCGGCGAGTTCGACCTCGGCCGCCGCGCACGCGGCCAGCGCGGCGCGCACCTCGCGCAGGCCCCAGCCCGTCCACCAGGCCAGGTCGTCCTCGGTGGCCGGGCCGTAGGAGGCGAGCCAGCGGCCGGCCAACTCGGCCTGGGCGGCGGCCCGTTCGGCGGCGCTGGGGGCGGCGGGGACGGGCGGCCCGGGTACCCAGCGGTGCCGGCTGCTGGTCCAGCCGCCCAGCGGGCGGCGGCGGACCATGGTGCCCTCCATACCGAGCAGGCGCAGCAGCCGCATGCCGACGGGCTGGGCGGCCTGGTAGGAGGTGCCGACGCCGTAGTCGACGGTTTCGCGCAACTGCGGGACGAGTTCGCCGAGTTGACTACCCGTCAGGCCGTCCGGCGCGCTGGAGAGGGCGTCCAGTACGGCGGCTTCCGCAGCGGCCGTCCAGGCGGCGTCGCGGCCGGAGGCGGCGAAGTCCTTGAGCAGGCGGCCGCGTTCGGCGGCGGCCGCCTTCGCGGTGGTGGAGGCGTACAGCGCGGGCGCGAGGTCGGCGGGGACGGCGAACAGGGTCTTGCGCATGCCGTGGCGGCGCAGCACCGTCCCGTCGGCGTACAGGGCGCGTTCGGTGTCGGCGGTGCCCGGGGCGGTGAGCCGGGCCGCGACGGCGAGGAACACCGTGGCGGGGTCGGTGCCGTGCACGGCGACCAGGTCGTCCGCCACCTGCTCGGCGCGGTCGGCGGCGGTGCCGGGGGCGAGCCGGTGCCGCCGGGCCAGCCGGGCGCGGCGCTGGTCGTCGTCGAGCGTGGGGCGGACGGGCACGGGTACCTCCTGCGGGGTCGGTGACAGCCTGCCACGGGGGCCCGTCCGGGTCTCGGAGGCGACGGGCGGACACCGTCCGGGGCGGGAGGGCGGCCCCGGAGGGCGGCGGGCCGTGAAAGTTTCGCAGCCGGAGGCCCCCGGGCGGGGGTGGTTTCCCGGATCGGGGCGGCCGACCGCCGGGGAGTCCGGAGCCGGGGGCGAAAGCGCAGGTCGGGGCGGTGCGTCCGGCCGTACGGGCCGGTGGGCGGGAACGGGTGCGGGCCCGGGGCCGGTGGCGGCCCGGGCACGGGCGGGGCACGGGCGTGGCCGTGGCGCGGTGGGCCCGGCGGGCGCGGTGGGCACTGCGGCG
>NZ_JBSGET010000133.1:0-24643 GCF_053603035.1 Kitasatospora sp. NPDC004272
CGCACATGGCGGCGATCTTCGCGGACACCCGACCGCGAAGATCACAGCCACTGGATCACGCCACGCAGTTGATCAATTACCCCACACTTTCTGAGACCGAGTGGATGGATGATCCATGGGACGACAAGGCCAACGACAGCGCACCACGACTGCACGCGCCTGGCTCCGTGACAACGCGATCCCCCTCGCGGGACTCGTCATCACGGCAGCCGGCGTCATCGTCGCCGCGCTGAAGTAGCCCACAACGAGGCCCCCGACACTGGCATTGTCGGGGGCCTCGGTGCGTCCGCTGCTGTTTCCACTGGAAACGGTGGGCGGTGCCGCCATCCTTACACACGGTCTAGTCCGTGTGTCATTGTTTGCCGTCAGCCGTAGGCTGACGGCGACAGGTAGGGCAGTCACGGCGAGCCGCCGGGATGGCCTCCCGTAGATCCTGCGCAGTCGCGGGTGCAACTCCAAAGGGTCTCCCGGTCGAGCCCTTCCTCCTCTTCCACCCAAGGGCGCTCCCTTCGCAACAGGCGGCCGCCCCGAGCTGCACACGGAACCAGGGGCGGCCGGTCGGGCCGTGCTGCGCCTGTGCCGGTCAGGCGGCAGTTCTGTACTCGCTCGTCAGACGCCGGACCTCGGCGTCCTTGAACGCCTGCACCTCTTCCACGATCCCGCTCTTCGCCAGGTCGGCCACGGGCACGCATAGGTCCATGCGCTGGATGCAGACGCCGACCATGTACTCACCCTGCTCCGTGAGGTACAACCGGACGCCGTAGTAGCCCTCCTGGCAGTCCGTGTCGTTGTTGAACCGGCACGACGCGCAGGTGTCCGGGAGCCGCACCGGCAGCAGCCGCTTGACGTAGACGGCACGGCCGCCGAGCGCCCGGTAGAGGGTGCGTTCGTCGGACGTGCCGGCGGTGAACGTCCGGAGCACCGGTTCCGCGCCGACACGGGTCAGCACCTCGGATATCGCGGCGATGGACTCCGGGCCGTCCTGGATGCTGGTGAGCATCCGCACATCCGCGAACTGGCCGTGCGACTCGATCAGGTTGACGACCCGGTCCACGTGGGCCATGCCGGGGACGACGATGTTCACGGAGACCTTCACCCCGTTGGACACGGCGGCCCGGATGGTCTGGACGGCGGCCCGGATCTTCGTCTCGGCCAGCCCCGCCGACTTGAAGCGCGCGGACTGAACGGCCTGGAGTTCCTCGGCGGTGGTGCCGAAGACCGAGACGTTGACCCGGTTGAGGCCCGCCGCGGAGCAGTCCGGCATGACCTGCCGACCGCGCTCGCCGTTGCTGGTCATTCCGACGGTCAAGCCCATGCCGGTGAGAGCCGAGACCAGCGAGGACACCTCCGTGTGGAGAGTGGGTTCGCCGCCGGTCAGGTGCACCTCGCGCGCGTCGAACGCCTGCGCAACGGTTCGCACCGCCCGCCGGAACGGGAGGTCCGGGGCCATCTTCGCGGCGACGAAGTTCACGCCATTGGTCTCGGTGTAGATCGACACGCGGCCGGTCCCGCCCGGCCCCGGCACGAAGGGCAGCAGAGTGCGACCTTTGTTGTCGGCGGTGACGGGCGTTCCCTCGTTGTGGCAGAACGTGCAGGCCAACCCGCAGTCGTCGATCACCTTGATGCGGATGGTCCTGTCCCGGACGACCCGAATTGCCGGGCCCTGGGTGGCAGACAAGGTGCCTCCATTCACTCGAATGTGAGCCGGGGGATCGCCTCGATGTCGATCCCGTACCGGCGGTAGACCTTGGTCGTGTTCTCGCTCGTCAGCTCGGCCAGGGGAAGCCCGAGCGCCTTCACCGTCGCGTAGACATGCTCAGCGTTGTCGCCCTCGATCTCCACGTAGGGCGGGATCAGCGGCCACTCATCGATCTCGACGGCCGCACCGCTCAGCGTCCAGGACGACCGGCGGTTCTCCTGGTACGCCTTCGGCTGGTAACCGAGCTTGCCGAGCAGCAGGTTGGTGGTGTCGAAGTCGCCGACGCTGGTCTCCGTCTCGGAGACGCCGTCGATCGCGTCGGAGTGGATCTCCTTGACGCACAGCGTGATGCCGCTGCCGGTGTCGCGGAGGCGGACCCACGTGCCGGGTCGGCCGGGAATGTCGTAGACGTAGCGGCGTTGGAAACGGTCGCCCAGGTGCTCGGCCCCAGCCTCGGCCAGCAGCGCGCGGATCTTCGCCGGCTCGATGTTGAGGATCTTCGCTTCGAACTCAGTTGCGGTCATGATGAGTTGACCTTTCCAGTCGGGGTCTGGGGACTTGCGAGCGGACGATATCGACTATCGCGCGGGCCACTTCCTGCGGCGTGCGGCCGGTGCCGTCCACACAGAGGAGCCCGAATGCCCGGTACACGCGGGAGCTTTCGGCGACGTTCGGCTCCTCGCGCTGGTGCCAGTAGCTCAGCGTCCCCTGCTCGGCCCGCTGTCGGATGCGTTCCTGGCGGACGCGCTCGTCCACCTCCAACATCACTGCCACGTCCGGGACGAAGACCCCGTTCGGATACTCCGGGGAGCAGTCATGCCCCATCGCCCTGTGCGTGGCGATGGTGCGCGGGAAGTAGGACTCGACCACTACCGGGCGGCCACTCTGGCTGATTGCCCTGGCGGACTCCGACTTGACGTGGTTGGCCATCATCCACCAGTGGAATCGGGCCGAGAGGATGCCGGTGGCGTCCACCTCCGCCCGCATCCGCGGGAAGGTCGGCAACACCTCGTCCGTCAGGTGGACTCCGTTGAGCAGGGCGGCGACCAGCGGGGCGACGGTGGTCTTGCCACTCGCGCTGAGACCGTCGAGGGTGACAAAAGGCCCATGGCCCATACCCATCTGAACTCCATTCCTCGGTCGGTTCTGGTGTCGTGGGCTCCGCGAGCCGCATCCCCAGCCGCAAGGTGGAAGACGCCGGATCGGGAGCCTTGCGGAGTAACCGCGGTCAGGCCGGAGGTTCGCGGTCCGGCGAGGAGAGCGCCACCACGGGCTCCGCCCGGTCGTGGCCGACTTGAAGGAGGGCCGTCATTCCGAGCACAAGGACGGTGACCAGATTCCCGAGTAGCCACAGGAACGTCAGCATGGCTTCGATCGGGTCGTCGCTCTCACCGCGATGGCGACCGCTGGCGGCGTACTGAACACTCACGATGCTTCCAACCTCAACTCGAACCAGACCCACTTGCCGCGCGACTCGCATGTCACGCCCCAGCGCTGGGACAAGGCCGCGACCAGCCCCAGGCCGTAACCGGACTCCGCCTCGTGGGCCGGAGCCATCAACGCGGGCAACTCGCCCGAGGAGTCGCGCACCCCGACCCAGAACGCGGCAGGCCGGCGCCGCACCGCGATCCCGATCCGCCGACAGCCCGTGTGCTTGGCCGCGTTGGCGACCAGCTCTGTCACCAGCAGCTTTCCGGCGTCGACCAGCCGACCACCGGACCAGGCTTCGAAAGCCGACTCGACCAGCTTCCGAGCGGGCGCAGCAGCCTCCGGGCCGCACGGCAACACCATGTGGCACCCGGCGTCCGTCGGTTGGACCGCGACCACCGCGAAGTTCTCACTACCAGAGAGCCCGACGAGCGGGGCAGTGACACTTCCGGACATTCGACCTCCAGTCCCATTCAGTCGGGCAACGCCACCGTCGGACCAGCTCTCGAACAGTGGTGTCGTTGTGCTGTGCGCGGGAAGCACGCACAAGAAGGATCGGTCCGGTACAGATCTCAAACGATGCCCACGAGGTGTTCCCTAGGCGGTAATACTCTTCTCTGGGACGGTTTTTGATGATCCGTATCCCGCTATGCTCCCCAGCGAAGGCAGTGCCCGATGACGCATCCCGGCCGGACCCGAGGCCCCTTGCTGTCTGCCGAGTTACTGGCGCGCGAAGACCTCCGCCTGGCACTCGGCGAGCACGATTTCGCCGCCGCCTTCGCACTGATCAAGAAGTACGGCGGGCACTCGCAGAACAAGATCGCCGCAGCCTGCCAACTCACCCCGGGCAAGGTCTCTACAATCATGTCCGACCCGGCGAAAAGGATCACGTCATATGAAGTGATCGCGCGCATCGCCGACGGCTTGGGGATTCCCGGCCGCCTTCTCGGACTGGCATCGCGACCCTGGGAGACGGACACCGAGCAGCCCCAGCGACCGGCCGACCCCCGTCCTCCGGACGACGACTTCCCGTGGCGACCGGAGGTGACAACCGCACTCGCCACCCGCCTCACGAGAACTGATCTCGCCATGGACAGACGTACCGCCGCCCGTTTGCTGGCCACCGCCGCCATCACCGGAGCCGCCCTCCTGGACCCGCTCGAAGGATGGCTCGCCGCACCCGCCGCCACATCGGACCGGGCCCGTCCGGGGAGACTCGGTCGACACGACGTGGCCCAGCTCGAACACTCCGCCGTGGCCTTCCGTCAGTGGGACCACCGGTTCGGAGGCGGCCTGCGGGCCAAAGCCGTCCTCGGCCAGCTCAACGACGTCGCCGCCGCGCTCGAAGACCGTCAACTCCCCGAGATCAAAAGCCGATTGCATGGCGTGATGGCCCAACTCGCGGGCACTGCCGCCACGATGATGTGGGACTCCGGGTATCAACGCCGCGCCCAGGACTACTACCGACTTGCCCTCCGATCCGCACACGAGGCAGGGGACCGAGCCTTCGGCGCAAACGTTCTCGCCGGCATGGCACGGCAGATGCTCTACACCGGACGGCCGGGCGATGCCCTCGAACTGGTCAGGCTCGCCCAGGACGGCAGCCAGGGACACGCGGGCCCGAGGATCCGAGCCATGCTCCGGACGCGCGAGGCGTGGGCCTACGCGGCAATGGGACGGGTCGCATCGTTTCGCCGCGCCACCGGCCAGGCCGAGGACGAGCTGTCATCCGCCAGGCCCGCGGACGACGAACCCCACTGGATCGCCTACTTCAACCGTGCCGAGATCGCCGGAGTGACCGGCGGACGACTGCTCGACCTCGCCCGCACCGACCCCCGAGCCCACGCCGACGCGGCCGCCGAGCACATCAGGACAGCGCTGGCCGAACGCGGAGCCGAGGCAGGCCGGTCCCACGCCCTCGACCGGATCGGGCTCGCCGAGACCCGGTTCCTCGCGGGCGACCTCACGGCCGCGGTTGAGGAGACCAGGAAGGCCGTGGCTGCCGCGGCACGCACCGGGTCCGACCGCGTACGGACCCAGCTCGGCGGGCTCTACCACTACACCGTCGGCCACTCGACCCACCCGGCCGTGCGAGAGGCCCGCGATAGCATCCGCGAGCTACTGGCGAACTGACCGAAGGGGAACGGCATGACCGTCATCGCGGTAACCGGGCACATGGACCTCACCGAGGAGAGCGTCACTCTGGTCCGCGACACCCTGACCGCCCTGCTCGCCGACCATGCCGACAACGGCCTGACCGGAGTCTCCTGCATCGCCAAGGGGGCCGACGCGATCTTCGCCGACGCCGTGCTGTCGGCCGGCGGACAGCTGGTCGTCGTCGTCCCGTCCGCCGACTACCGGCAGACCAAGGTCAAGCCCGACTACGCCGAGGAGTTCGACCGGCTCCACCAGGCCGCGACCGAAGTCGTGGTGATGCCGCATGCCGAGGCCAACCGCGAGGCGTACGAAGCCGCCAACGAGGAACTCCTCCGCCGCGCCGACCTCCTCTTCGCGGTCTGGGACGGCCAGCCCGGCAACGGGCGCGGAGGCACCGCCGACACAGTCTCCGGAGCGCGCGCCGCCGGTCTGCCGGTCACGATCGTCTGGCCCGACGGCGCAGCCCGCAAGAGCCGCTAATCCCGGATGCAAGGGGCCCCGCACTCGGTCAGGAGTGCGGGGACAGCCTGAATCACACCGTCCATGTATCCCAGCATTACTTGACTGTCGTCATGCCGCCGATTCTGGCACCTGCCCCGCCCCGCCGCCGCCCCATTTACCGCCGGTCCGCCCCTGACGCCGCGTCAGCACCCCCGTTCCCCGGGCGCCCGTCGGACCGTTCACCCCGTCTGCGACCATGGACCGATGCGACCGCTGTACTCCGTCCCGCTCGGCATCGCCGCCACCGGCGCCGCCTGTCTCGTCTACGCCGCCGGGTACGAGGTCCGCTCGTTCCGCCTGCGCCGCGTCGAGGTCCCGATCCTGCCCGCCGGCGCCCGGCCGGTCCGGATCCTCCAGGTCTCCGACATCCACATGGTCAACGGCCAGGACAAGAAGCAGCGCTGGCTGAAGAGCCTCGCCGGACTCCGCCCCGACCTGGTGGTCAACACCGGGGACAACCTCTCCGACCCGCTCGGCGTCCCCGCCGCGCTGGACGCCCTCGGCCCGCTGATGGACTTCCCCGGCGTCTACGTCTTCGGCTCCAACGACTACTACGGCCCCGCCCGCAAGAGCCCCACCCGCTACCTCAAGGCCCTGCGCAGCGGCGCCCACGGCACCAACAACCCCGACGGCACCGGCCGCCGCGGCATCAGCGGCGCCGTCCACAACCCCTGGCAGAAGCTCCGCGACGGCTTCGACCAGGCGGGCTGGCTCAACCTCAACAACGCCCGCGGCCGCCTCGCCGTCGCCGGCCTCGACATCGAGTTCGCCGGCCTCGACGACCCGCACATCCGCCACGACGACTACACCGCCGTCGCCGGCGGCCCCTCCCCCGACGCCGACCTCTCCCTCGCCGTCGTCCACGCCCCCTACCTCCGCACCCTCGACGCCTTCACCGCCGACGGCTACCCCCTGATCCTGGCCGGCCACACCCACGGCGGCCAGCTCTGCATCCCCTTCTACGGCGCCCTCGTCACCAACTGCGACCTCGACACCGACCGCGTCAAGGGCCTCTCCACCCACACCACCCCCCACCACCGCTCCTACCTCCACGTCTCCGCCGGCTGCGGCACCAACCGCTACACCCCTGTCCGCTTCGCCTGCCCCCCCGAAGCCACCCTCCTCACCCTCACCCCCGCCCCACGCTGACCAGCCCTAAACCGGATTTCGTCTCTGGCCCCACCTCCTGTAGAGTTCTACTCGTTGCGCCGGACACGGAAGGCAACAAAGCAGGACCGGGGTATAGCGCAGCTTGGTAGCGCGCTTCGTTCGGGACGAAGAGGCCGTGGGTTCAAATCCCGCTACCCCGACTTCGTAGTAGCAGGAAGGGCCCTGCCGGAGAGATCCGGCAGGGCCCTTCCTCGTCGTGCGCGCCCACCTGGACGGCTCGTGCTCCGGGTGGTCGCCCACTTTGGGGGGACCATGAGGGGACGCGATACCTGATGACGAAGCACCTAGACGATATCCGCTCGGCCGTGGCCGGACTCCATGTCGACCGGTCCTCCGGTCAGCCCGCTCGGCACCAGCCGATCACCCTGCTCTGGGCGATGGGTCGGGCAGCAACAGGGCGAGCGCGGCTGCTGCCTTGGAAGGACGCCAGACCCGACCTGAAGCGACTCCTGAAGGAGTACGGTCGCCCCGGGTCCGACCCGGCGCCGCAGTACCCGTTCGTGGCCCTGCAGAACTCGGGCCTGTGGCAACTCGACGGCGTCATGGGCGAAGTGCCGGTGGCACGGGGCTCGAAGCTGCTGCCCTGGCTGAACTCCCAGAACCCCCGAGGCGGTCTGGAGGGCTGGGTGTACGACCTCCTCGCCGATGACCCGGAAGCGCGGCGTCTGGTGACCGACGATCTGGTGTCCCGGTTCTTCGAGGGCGAGGCACCGCACGGCCTGCTGCGGGACGCCCTGCTGCTGGGCCCAGTGTTCGACGGCTTCGGACCGGTCCCCGGTGTCAAGGCGGGCACCGTCTTCGCCAACCGTGCGGCGCTCCACCGCGCACAGGTGCACCGGCCGCTCCAAGGCGGCATCTGCGGGACCAGGGAGAACGGTGCTGAGTCCATCGTCGTGTCGGGTGGGTACGAGGACGACGAGGACCTCGGCGACACGATCATCTACACGGGCCAGGGCGGCCGTGACGAGCGCACCGGGCAGCAGGCGTCCGACCAGCAACTCACCCTGGGCAACGCGGCCCTCGTCACCAGCAGGACGGCGGGACGACCCGTACGCGTCGTCCGCGGGGCGAGCGGCGATCCACAGCACTCCCCTGCGTCCGGGTACAGGTATGACGGGCTCTACCTCGTCGACGACTACTGGTCCGAACGCGGGCAGTCCGGTCACCTGGTCTGGCGCTACAGACTGGTCAAACTGCCCAACGAACCGCTCCTGCCAGTTCCGCCCCTCGCCGTTCCGACCCAACCCGCTCCGACCCTCCCCGTGCCGGCCGGCCAGGAGACGCTGACGCGCGTCGAGGCATCGTTCATGCGCATCGTCCGGAGCAGCGCCGTCGCGAACTACGTGAAGCGGGCCCATGATTTCTCCTGCCAGGTGTGCGGCATCCGCTTGGGGACACCGACCGGCGCCTACGCGGAGGCCGCGCACATCCAGGGACTGGGGCGACCGCACAACGGTCCCGACATCGCCTCGAACGTCCTGTGCCTGTGCCCCAACCACCACAAGCTCTTCGACTTCGGCATGCTGGTCATCGCCGACGACCTGGCGATCACCGACCGGTCCACCGAACAGGTCATCGGCCGGTTGCGCGAGATCCCTGCCCACCAGATCGAGCGGCGTTTCTTGGCTTACCACCGTGAGCATCACGCCCCGGCCTGAAACCGTTCGCCGACCGGCGAGACCGCAGTAAGGGCGTGAACGGCCGAGGGGCCCGTCCGGACGACCGGGTGGGCCCCTCCGCCCGTTAAGCGGGTCTTCTCCACAGGGTGTGGACGGTGCGGGCGGGTGAGGGGGTGTCAGGGGGTGGCGTTGGGCTGTTCCGGTGAGGGGGGTGGGGGTGGTGACGGGTTTTCGGATGCGGGGTGGGGGCGGGGGCCGGAGGGTGGAGGGGCGGGCTCCGGTGGGCGGGGCCGCTGCGAGGAGGCGGTGGATGAGCGCGGCGGATGTGCCGGTCCCGGAGGGGACGGCTGCGGTGGCGGCGAAACGGGTGAGGACGGTGGCGGTGCCCAGGATGACCTGGGTGACGCTGGCGCTGATGACGACCAGTTCGGTGGCGAGCCTGCGGTCCGCGCCGACGATGGCGGTGTACGGGCTGGCGTGCGTGTTCCTGTACGTGGTGCCGGCGATCGTGTTCCTGCTGCCGACGGCGCTGGTCTCGGCGGAGCTGGCCTCGGGCTGGGAAGGCGGCGTGTACAACTGGGTGGCCCAGGGGCTGTCGAAGCCGCTGGGGTTCCTGGCGGTGTGGTGCCAGTTCGCGATGACGATCTTCTACTACCCGAGCCTGCTGGCGTACGTGGCGAGCACGATCGCGTACGTGGTGGATCCGAGCCTGGCCAGCAACGGCCTGTACACGGCGATCGTGATCATGGTGCTGTACTGGACCGGCGTGTGGGTGTCCTCGCGCGGGACGGGCGCGGTGGCGGGCCTGGCGTCCTGGGGGCTGATCATCGGGACGCTGGTCCCGGGCGCGCTGCTGGTGGTGCTGGGCTTCGTGTTCCTGGGGCAGGGGAACGCCTCGGCGGCGCCGATGTCGGCGGACCACCTGCTGCCGGCCTGGACGGGCCTGGCGAGCCTGGTGCTGATCGTCAACAACTTCCTGAGCTACTCGGGCATGGAGATGAACGCGGTGCACGTCTCCTCGCTGAAGAACCCGGGCAGGGAGTTCCCGCGCTCGATGTTCCTCGCGGTCGGGATGGTGCTGCTGATCTTCATCCTGCCCGCGCTGGCGATCAGCTGGGTGGTGCCGGCCGACCAGCTGTCACTGACGGCGGGCGTGATGCAGGCGTTCGACGCGTTCTTCCAGTACTTCCACATCGGCTGGCTGACCCCGCTGATCGCGGTGGGCCTGGTCGCGGCCTCGCTGGGCGGCATGCTGACCTGGCTGGCCGGGCCGTCCAAGGGCCTGCTGATGATCTCCCGGCAGGAGGGCTACCTGCCGCCGTCGCTGCAGAAGCTCAACAAGCACGGCATCCAGCAGAACATCCTGGTCGCGCAGGGCGTGGTGACCACGGCCATCGCGCTGATGTACGCGTTCATCCCGAACGTCTCCAGCGTGTACTGGATCTTCTCGGTGATCACCACGCAGGTGTACCTGATCGTCTACCTGCTGATGTTCGCGGCGGCGATCCGGCTGCGCAGGCTCCAGCCGGACCACCCGCGCGGCTACCGCGCCCCGGCCCTGGTGGTGCTGTGCGTGGTGGGGCTGCTGGCGTCGGCGGCGGCGATGGTGATCGGGTTCGTGCCGTCCTCGCAGTTCGGCGGCGGCAGCGTGTGGGCGTACATCGGGATCATCGGCGGCGGTCTGCTGCTGCTGGGCGTGATCATCCCGTTCGGCTTCCTGAAGGCCAGCAAGCCGGAGTGGCGCGACCCCGCGGCGGCGGCGGCCGTCGAGGAGGAGGCGGCATGAGCACCCGGATGGCTTCGCAGCACAAGTGGATCTACGTCGGCGCGATCGTGCTGCTGGTCGCGATGGTCGTGGTCGGCCTGCTGACGTTCACCCAGCAGCACGCCACCAACGAGTCGTTCCGGAAGGCCGACGAGCTGATCTCCAAGCTGCAGGCGGACGGCTACCCGACGCCGGACCGGGAGCAGGTGGCCCGGACGCTGGGGACGGACGGCGGCGCGGTGTGCGAGGACCCGGCGAGTTCGTTGAAGACCGGCCTGCAGCGGGTGCAGATGTCGAACGGGGCGGCCGGTCCCGGGCAGCGGCCGGTCGTCGTGGCGGCCCGGACGGTGCAGGCGGAGGCGCTGATCCTGAGCGTCTACTGCCCGGACCAGCTGGACGACTACCAGGAGAAGATCGAGGACATCAAGACCGATGACACGATCAGGTACTGAAGGGGAGACGATGAGCAGTGACACCGAACTGGCCGCCCGCATCGCGGCGTTGATGCCGCAGGCAAAGCGGGATCTGGCCGAGCTGGTCGCCATCCCCTCGGTCGCCGACCCGCGGCAGCAGCCGCCGGAGAAGTGCCGGCAGGCCGCCGAGTGGGTGGCCGCCGCGTTCACCGAGGCCGGCCTGCAGGACGTCCGGCTGGCGGAGACCCCGGACGGCAGCCACGCCGTGCTGGGGCACCGCCCGCCGCCGCCGGGCGCGCCGACCGTGCTGCTGTACTGCCACTACGACGTGCAGCCGCCGCTGGACGACGCCGCCTGGACCACTCCCCCGTTCGAGCTGACCGAGCGGGACGGGCGCTGGTACGGGCGCGGCGCCGCGGACTGCAAGGGCAACATCGTCATGCACCTCACCGCGCTGCGGGCGCTCGGCGACGACCTGCCGGTGGGGATCAAGCTGGTCGCCGAGGGCTCGGAGGAGCAGGGCACCGGCGGCTTGGAGGCGTACGTCCCGCAGCACCCCGAGGACCTGCACGCGGACGTGCTGCTGGTCTGCGACACCGGCAACGCGGCGGTCGGGGTGCCGACCGCGACCACCTCGCTGCGCGGCCTGGCGAACGTCGTGGTGACGGTGCGGACGCTGGCGTCGGACGTGCACTCCGGCATGTTCGGCGGCCCCGCGCCGGACGCGCTGGCCGCGCTGGTCCGGATCCTGGACTCGCTGCGCGACGCCGAGGGCGGCACCCGGATCGACGGGCTGGACAACGGCGGGACCTGGGAGGGCGTCGGCTACGACGAGCAGCAGTTCCGGACGGACGCGGGCGTGCTGGAGGGCGTCGGCCTGACCGGTTCCGGGACGGTCGCGGACCGGCTGTGGGCCCGCCCGGCGGTGACGGTGCTGGGCATCGACTGCGCGCCGGTGGTCGGTTCGGCCGCGGCGGTCCCCGGCACCGCCCGGGCCCGGGTCAGCCTGCGGGTGCCGCCCGGCATGGACCCCGGGACCGCGCAGGACGCGCTGACCGCGCACCTGGTGGCGGCCGCGCCGTGGGGCGCGCGGGTCACCGTGGAGCCGGAGTCGAAGGGCTCGCCGTTCCGGGCCGCCACCGACGGCCCGGCGTACGGGGCGCTGGACGCGGCCGCGCGGGAGGTCTACGGGAAGCCGCTGTCCTTCCTCGGGCAGGGCGGGTCGATCCCGCTGTGCAACGTGCTGGCGGCGCAGTACCCGGAGTCGGAGATCATCCTGATGGGCGTGGAGGAGCCGCGCTGCCTGATCCACGCGCCGAACGAGAGCGTGGACCCGTCCGAGATCGAGCACATGGCCACCGTGGAGGCGCTGTTCCTGCGCCACTACGCGGCCGCCGCCCACCGCTGATTCGAGAGGGAGAGCATGCCCGCGCCGTTCACCACCGCCGACTTCCAGGCCCGGATGGCCCGCGCCGCGACCGCCGCCGCGGACGCCGGGCTGGCCGGACTGGTCGTCACCCCCGGCCCCGACCTGACCTACCTGACGGGCTACCAGCCGACCGCGATGACCGAGCGGCTGACCGCCCTGGTGCTCGCGGCCGGCGCCGAACCGGTGCTGCTGGCGCCGAAGCTGGAACGCCCGGACGCCGAGCAGGCGCCGGGCGCGGAGGCCGTCCGGATGGCCGACTGGACGGACGGCACCGACCCGTACGCGGTGCTGGCGCCGAACCTGGACGGCGGCGGCCGGTACGGGATCTCCGACAACGCCTGGGCGATGCACCTGCTCGGGCTGCAGCAGGCCCTGCCGGGCAGCTCGTACGCGGCGCTGACCGCGGTGCTGCCGATGCTGCGGGCGGTGAAGGACCACGACGAGCTGGAGCGGCTGGCCGCGGCCGGGGCGGCGGCGGACCTGGCGTACGGGGAGATCCTGGGCGTCGACTTCGCCGGGCGGACCGAGAACCAGGTGGCCGCCGACCTGGCCGCGCTGCTCACGAAGCACGGGCACAGCCAGGTCGACTTCACCGTGGTCGGCTCCGGGCCGAACGGGGCGAACCCGCACCACGAGGCCGGGGACCGGGTGATCCGGCGCGGCGACACCGTGGTGCTGGACTTCGGCGGGCTGAAGGACGGCTACGGCTCCGACACCACCCGGACGGTGTTCGTCGGCACCGAGCCGCCGGAGGAGGTGCTCGCCGTCCACGACCTGGTGCGGCGCGCCCAGCAGGCCGCGTTCGACGCCGTCGCGCCCGGGGTGACCTGCCAGGACATCGACCGGGTCGCCCGGAAGGTGATCACCGACGGCGGGTACGGCGAGTACTTCATCCACCGGGTCGGCCACGGCATCGGGCTCACCACCCACGAGCCGCCGTACATGGTCGAGGGCGAGACCCAGCCGCTGGTGCCCGGCATGTGCTTCTCGATCGAGCCGGGGATCTACCTGCCGGGGCGGTTCGGCGTCCGGATCGAGGACATCGTGACCGTCACCGAGGACGGCGGGCTGCGGTTCAACGGGACGCCGCACGAACTGGCCTTCGTGAACTGAGGGGCGGCGCTCCGCGGAAGGGCCGCCGGTGTTCCGGCGGCCCTTCCGTCAGGTCGGGAGGTGGAAGGCCCGGCGCAGGGCGGTGAGCAGGGCGCGCAGGGCCGGGGGCGGGGACGGGCGGTTGACCAGGGCGAGCAGGGCCGGGGTGCTCAGGCCCGCGACGGGGACGGGGACGAGCGCCGGGAAGGACCCGGTCATCGAGCGGCTGAGCACGGCCGCGCCGAGGCCGCGGGCGGCCAGGTCGGCGATCGCGGCGGCGGCGGTGGCCTCCAGGGCGACGTGCGGGGTGAGGCCGTGGGCCGCGCAGTCGCGGTCCAGGACGGCGCGCAGGCCGGTGCCGCGCGGCATGCAGACCAGCGGGTGGGCGAGCAGGTCGGCGAGGGCGGGGCGGGGGACGTCCAGCAGCGGGTGGCCGGGCGGGACGGCGGCCAGCACGGGTTCGCTGACCAGCACGTGCGCGTCCAGCCCGTCGGGGGCGGGGGCGGGGCGGCCGATCAGGGCGAGGTCGAGGGCGCCGGTGCGGACGTCCTCGGTGAGGCGCTCGGAGTCGGCCTCCAGCAGGGCGAGTTCGACGCCGGGGTGGGCCCGGTGGAAGGCGGCCAGGCCGTCGAACAGCGGGGCCAGGGTGCAGCCCGCGACCATGCCCAGCCGCAGGCTGCCGCGCACCAGGTCGGTGACCTCGCCGACCGACTGGCCGACCGCGCGGGCGGCGGCCAGCGCCTGCCGGGCGTGCTCCAGGGCGGCCTTGCCCGCGACGGTCAGCGTCACGGTGCGGGCCGTGCGGTCGAACAGCTCGGCGCCCAACTCCCGTTCCAGCTGCCGGACCTGGGCGCTCACTCCGGACTGGCTGATGTGCACCCGCTCGGCGGCGCGGGTGAAGTTGCGCTCCTCGGCGACCGCGACGAAGTACTCCAGCTGCCTCAGTTCCATGACTCCTGATTCTAGTTCGGAGCAGAACCAGCTGTTGGACTTCTGGATCGGGGCGGGAGGAGGCTGGAGGAAGGACAGGACGACGAGGAGGAACGGCGATGGGCGAGTACGAGAAGGCGATGCGGCCGGAGGACCTGACCCGGCTGTTCGTGGAACGTTCCAACGCGGGCGACGCCGCCGGGGTCGCGGCGCTGTACGAGGAGAACGCGGTGCTGGCGTACCCGCCGGGGCGGTTGACGGTCGGCCGGGCCGCGATCCAGGAGCTGTGGGCGCAGGTGCTGGCCCACCGGCCGCGGTTCACGCCCGAACCGCCGCTGCCCACGCTGGCCGCGGACGGCATCGCGCTGACCGCCACCCCGCCGAAGGACGGCGCCGGGGCCCGCGCCCAGGTGGTGCGGCAGCAGCCGGACGGCAGCTGGCTGCGGCTGCTGGACCAGCCGGAGTTCCAGCGCCCGGACGGGGCCGCGTAGACCGACAGACCGTTAGGGGGCGGGCCGTCGGGCGGTCGGGAAGCGGGCCGGCTCGGCGGCGGAGGCGTCCGGGTCGTCCGGCACGGCGTGCTGCCCGCGGCCCGGGACGGGCACGTCGTCGCACGGCCGTGCGAAACCGTGACACTTCTCCGGGGTCCCGGCCGAAACCCGGGCCTCCCCCGGGGCGTGTACCTCTTCCGGAAAGACCGGATGGAGGGGGCGTCGTGCGACGGACAACGATGATGGGCGCGATTCTGGGCGGGGCGCTGCTGCTGACCGCGTGCGGTGGCGGGGGCGGCGGCGCCGGTGGCACCGGCGGGACCGGCGGCGGCACCGGCGGTTCGGCGGGCGGGGGCGCGGCGAGCACGCCGGCGCAGGCGAAGGCGTCCGCCGCGGTGCTGTCGATCGAGCCGGGCAACGGCGCGAAGGACGTGGCCCCGGGCGCGGTCAAGGTCTCGGTGGCGTCCGGCAAGCTGTCCGAGGTCACCGTCACCGACCAGGACGGCAAGGCGGTCGAGGGCGCCCTCGCCGCCGACAACCTCACCTGGACCCCGGCCCCCGGCGGCCTCTCGGTCGGCACCACCTACCGGGTGAACGCCAGGGCCGCCGACACCGACGGCGTGGCCACCACCGCTACCAGCACCTTCAGCACGCTCGTCCCGCAGCGGACCGCCAAGGTCGAGGACAACGTGGTGACCGGCCAGGACTTCGGCGTCGGCATGATCATCTCGGTGAACTTCGGCGTGAAGGTCAAGAACAAGGAGGCCGTCGAGCGGGCCATCGTGGTCGAGACCTCGGACGGCCGCGAGGTCAGGGGCCACTGGTTCGAGAACGACACCCGGCTCGACCTGCGCCCCGCCGAGTACTGGACCCCCGGGACCACCGTCCAGGTCCACCTGCGCACCAGGAGCGTGGAGTTGGCGCCCGGCGTGTACGGCGCGACCCAGCGCGACGAGCACTTCACCATCGCCCGCTCCCGGATCAGCGAGGTCGACGCCCGCACCCACCAGATGGTGGTCCACGAGGACGGCAAGCCCGATCAGACCGTCCCGATCGTCGCGGGCACCGACGACAACCCGTCCTGGAACGGCACCATGGTCATCTCCGCCAAGAGCCGGATGGAGCCGATGAGTTCCGAGGGCCAGACCGACCTCAAGGGGCCCGGCTACAAGACGGTGGACCCGCACGCGCTGCGGCTGACCAACTCCGGCACCTACCTGCACGGCAACCCGGACGCCTGGGGGGCGGCCGGCCGGACGAACATCAGCCACGGCTGCATCGGCCTGCCCGACACCCCGGCGGGCAGCGACGACACCCCCGGCGGCAAGGTCTACAACGCCTCGAAGATCGGCGACGTGGTGATCGTCCGGAACTCGGTCAAGAAGAAGCCGCTGGACCCCGCCAACGGCCTGAGCGGCTGGAACCTGACCTGGTCGCAGTGGTGAGAGCGGCGCAGCGGTGAGCTGAGCCCGCGTCAGCGGGTGCGGCGGCGGTAGTCGGCCGGGGTGGTGGCCAGGGTGCGGGCGAAGGCCCGGCGCATCGCCTCGGCCGAGCCGTACCCGCAGGAGCGGGCCACCTGCTCGATGCCGTCCCGACTGTCCTCCAGCCGGCGGCGGGCCGCCTCCAGCCGGGCCCCGGCCACGTACCGGCCGGGGGTCGTGCCGACGTCCGCGGCGAAGACCCGGGCGAACTGGCGCGGCGACAGCGAGGCCCGGCGGGCCAGCGACTCCACCGACAGGTCCTCCTCCGGGTGCTCGGTGATCCAGCGCTGCACCTCGCGCACCGAGTCCCGTTCGGCGAACTGCGCCGACAGCTGGGCGGAGAACTGGGCCTGGCCGCCGGGGCGGCGCAGGAACACCACCAGGTTGCGGGCGACCGCCAGCGCGACCTCCCGCCCCAGGTCCTCCTCGACCAGGTGCAGCGCCAGGTCGATGCCCGCGGTGACGCCCGCCGAGGACAGGAACCGGCCGTCCCGGACGTAGATCGGCTCCGGGTCGACGGTCAGTTCCGGGTACCGGGCGGCCAGCAGCGCGCAGTGCCGCCAGTGGGTGGTGACCCGGCGGCCCGCCAGCAGGCCCGCCGCAGCGAGCAGGAAGGTGCCGGTGCAGACCGAGACGACCCGCTCGGCCCCGGCCGCCAGGTCGGCGATCCGGGCGGTCAGTCCGGGCGCGACCTCGCCGCGGGTGCCGGCCCCGCCCGGGACGAGCAGGGTGTGCGCGGGCCCGGCCAGGTCGAGGTCGAGGTCGGGCAGCAGGGTCAGGCCGCTGCTGCTGCGCACCGGCCGGCCGCCCGGCGAGGCGGTGGTGACGGGGTAGCCGGCGCCGTGGAACGCCTCCAGCGGGCCGGTGACGTCGAGGCTCTGCACCCCGTCGAACAGGACGATCAGCACGCTGCGGGTCGGCATGCTCCCAGGGTGGCGGACCGGCCGGGTGGCAGCAAGGACGCGTACCCCACCTTTCCTGCCGTCAGGCGCCCAGCCGCTTGTAGTAGTAGGTGGTGTCGGCGAGCACGCCGTCCGGGGTGGCGGAGTGGCCGGGGACGGTGCCGAAGGCCGTCCAGCCGGCCGTGCGGTAGAGGTGCTCGGCCGGGCTGCCGGTCTGGGTGTCGAGCAGCAGCAGGGTGGTGCCGCAGGCCCGGGCGGCGTCCTCGGCGTGCCGCAGCAGGCGGCGGCCCAGGCCCGCGCCGCGGGCGTCGCGGTGCACCAGCAGCTTGGCGACCTCGGCGCGGTGGCGGCCGTTCGGCTTCTCCTCGCGGACCAGCGAGACGGTGCCCAGGGCCCGACCGGCGGCGTCCTCGGCGATCCAGAGCAGGCGCGTCCCGGCGGCGACGGACGGGCGCAGGCCGTCCCACCAGGCGGCGGCCTCGCGGTGGTCCGTCCCGGCCAGGAAGCCGACCGAAGCGCCGTCGGCCACCGCGTCCAGCAGCAGGTCGGCGAGGGCGTCCCGGCGGGCGTCCAGGGTGTCGGGGGTGAGCGGGCGGACCGTCGGGTTCACGGACGGGTTCACGGACGGGTTCACGGCAGCACCAGCGCGATCAGGTAGCGGACGGGGTCGGGGCCGGGGTTGTGGAACCCGGAGCTGCCGTGCAGCCGGTAGCGGAGGCAGTCGCCCGCGCCGAGCCGGTGCGCGGCACCGTCCAGTTCCAGCGCCAACTCACCCTCCAGCACCCACAGGTGGTGTTCCAGGCCGGGGACGGGCGGGGCGGCGTAGCGGACCTCCGCGCCGGGCGGGAGGGTGCCCTCGACCAGTTCGGCGCGCAGTCCCGGGTGCGGGGGCGAGACGGAGCGGCGGGCGAAGCCGGTGGCCGGGTCGTGCCAGCGCGGCTGGTCGGCGGCCCGCAGCAGGCCGGGCGGGTCCGCCTCGACCTCGGCCAGCAGCCGGGAGACGGTGCGGCCGTGCGCGGTGCACAGCCGGCCGAGCTGGGCGGCGGTCGGGCTGAGTTCGGCGCGCTCCAGCCGGGAGAGCGTGGAGCGGCTGACGCCGCTGCGGCGGGCGAGCTCGTCCAGCGACCAGCCGCGTCCGGCGCGCAGTGCGGCGAGGCGGGCGGCGAGGCGGCGGCCCTCCTCGTCCGGGGGTTCGTCCTGTCCCATATCCAGGATGTTATCCCGAATCCGGGATGTCCCGAGGGCGGGCCGCCGACCCGCGGTCATCCGGGATGTCAGGAATGGTTACCGTGGTGGGGTGTACCGGTTCCTGCTCAGCCCGCGGTGGCTCGTCGGCACGGTCGTCGCGGTGGCGGCGATCGTGGTCTGCCTGATGCTGGGCACCTGGCAGCTGGACCGCTTCGAGTCCCGGGTGTCGACCCACCAGGAGAACGGCAAGGCGGCGGCCGCGTCCGCGCTGGCCGAGGCGCAGCCGCTGACGGCGGTGCTGCCGGACCGCGCGGCGAAGGTCGGCACCGACACCGTCGGCCGGACCGTGCGGGTCACCGGCTCGTACGACGACGCGCACCAACTGCTGGTCCCGGGCCGGACGGTGGACGGGCACCAGGGCTACTACGTGCTCACCCCGCTGCTCACCGACGGCGGCCCGGCGGTGGCCGTGGTGCGCGGCTGGGCGGCGGGCGAGCCCGGCGCCGCGCCGCAGGCCCCGAGCGGGCAGGTCAGTGTGACGGGCCGGCTGCAGGCCCCGGAGAACAGCGGCAGCGGCGGCGCGGTGGCGGGCGGCCTGCCCGCCGGGCAGCTGGGCACGATCAGCCCGGCCACCCTGGTGAACGCGCTGCCGTACCCGGTGTACGACGGCTGGGTCGCGGCGGACGACGTCCCGGCCGGGCTGACCGCGGTGCCCACGGTGCAGCCGCAGGGCGGCGACGGGCTGAGCCTGCGGGCGTTCCAGAACCTCGGGTACACCCTGGAGTGGTTCGTCTTCGCCGGGTTCGTGGTGTTCATGTGGTTCCGGCTGGTCCGCCGCGAGGCGGAGGCCGTCCAGGACCGGTCCCTCGGACTGGAACCGGCCCTGGACTGACCCGCGGGGGTCAGCGGGCCTGACCCGCGAAGGTCAGCGGGCCTTCGAGGCGGCCCCGGACGGCGACGGCAGGCCCGTCGGCCGGCTGCCCGGGCTCGCGCCGCCGCAGGGCACCGGCGGGGCCGCGGCACCCGCCCCGGCGCCGGTCGCCCGCGCCGAGGGCGTGCCAGTGACCGACCCGGCCCCGGGCAGCGCGGTCGGGACGGCGCAGTCGGCACCGACGGCGCCCGGTGCGGGCGACGGGTTCCCGCAGTCGTCGACGTAGTCGTCGCTGCGGGTGGAGCCGGAGGTGCGGTGGTGGTAGTGGTGCACCACCGTGCGGTTGCTGCCGCTGGAGCCGCTCGAACCGCTGCTGCCGGAACCGCTGGAGCCGTGCGACCCGCTGGAACCGCTCGACCCGCCGGTCCCGTGCGACCCGCCGGTGCCGGAGCCGGTCGAACCGCTGCTGCCGGAACCGCCCTTGGAGGTCCGGCTGCCGCTGGAGCCGCCCTTGGACGTCCGGCTGCCGCTCTTGGCCTGCACCACCGCGCCGGCGCCGCCGCCGGTCCCGGCCCGCACGACCGGACCGGTGTCCGCGCCGCTCCCGGCCGCCACCAGGCCGGTGTCGGCGCCGGGGGCGGCCGCAGCCCGGTAGCAGTCGTGGCTCCCGCTGTCCGTCGAGCAGCCGGCCGCGGTCAGCAGGACGGCGCCGACCGCGACGACGGCCAGCGCGGCGCGTCCACCCATCAGTTCTCCCCCTCGTCGCCCGGTCCTGCGCAGCTCAGCGGACCGTGCCGGGTGCCAGGTGGCGCCGGACGAAGTCGATCTCCAGCCGGAGCTGCTTGATCCGCTCGTCGACGACCAGCGAACCGTGCCCGGCATCGTAGCGGTACACCTCGTGGACCTTGCCGAGCTCCTCCAGCCGCCGGACGTAGTTGTCGACCTGCCGGATCGGGCAGCGCGGGTCGTTGACGCCCGCGCTGATGTAGACCGGCGCCTTGACCCGCTCGACGTGGGTCAGCGGGGAGGACGCCCGCCAGCGCTCCGGGACCTCCTCGGGGGTGCCGCCGAACAGCGTGCGGTCCAGCGACTTGAGCGCCTCCATCTCGTCCTCGTACGCGGCCAGGTAGTCGCCGACCGGGACGGCGGCCAGGCCGAGCGTCCAGTGGTCGGGCTGGGTGCCGAGGCCGAGCAGGGTGAGGTAGCCGCCCCAGGAGCCGCCGGAGAGCACCAGCCGGTCCGGGTCGGCCAGGCCGGAGGCCACCGCCCAGTCGCGGACGGCGCCGATGTCCTCCAGCTCGATCAGGCCGACGCGTTCGGTGAGGGCGTCGGTCCACGCCTGCCCGTAGCCGGTGGAGCCGCGGTAGTTGACCCGGACGACGGCGAAGCCGTGGTCGAGCCAGGCGGCGGGCCCGGCCGCGAAGGAGTCGCTGTCGTGGTGGGTCGGGCCGCCGTGCACCTCGAACACCGTGGGGTGCGGGCCCTCGCCCGCCGGGCGCTGCACCAGCGCGTGCACCCGGCCGCCGGGGCCGTCCACCCAGACGTCCTCGACCGGCACCGAGCCGGGCGGGACCGGGCCGGGGGCTCGCAGCACCACCGCGCCGGAGGTGGAGCGCACCGCGGACGGCTCGGCGGCCGAGGACCACAGGAACTCCACCGTGCCGTCGGGGCGGGCGGTGGCCCCGGCGACGGTGCCGCGCGGGGTGTCCAGCCGGGTCAGCTCGGCGGTGTCCAGGTCGTAGGAGAACAGCTCGGAGCGGGCCTCGTACTCGTGCTCGATCAGCAGCGAGCGGGCGTCCGGGCGCCACTGGGCGGACAGGTCGCCGGGGAACGGGCGGCCCTGCTCGTCGCGCAGGACCAGCTCGGTCTCGGTGTCGGCCTCGACGTCCCACAGCATCGGCTCCCAGCGGCCGGTGCGCTGGTGGGCGACCAGCAGCCGGGGGTCGCCGTCGACGGGCGCGAAGCCCAGGCAGGCCACGCCGCGCGGCTCGTCCCGGCCGGTGACCTCGTCGAGCTCGGCGAGGGCGGCGCCGTCGGCGAGGCGCAGCACCCGGATCGCCGAGTGCATGGCGTCACCGTGCTCGGTGTGGTCGACGGCCAGCAGGGTGCCGTCGTGCGAGAGGTCGCCGACGCCGCCGTACTCGGCGTGCCGGTAGACCACCTCGGGGCCGGCCGCGCCCGGGCGGCGCAGGTACAGGGTGGTGCCCTCGTCGTCGGTGGAGGTGCCGACCACCACGGTGCCGTCGTGGCCGAGCGCCAGGCCCGCCGAGTAGGCGGCGGGCACGCCCGGGACGGCCTCCTCGTCCGGGCCGCCGGCGAAGGGCTGGCGGCGCCAGACGCCGAACTCGTCGCCGTCGGTGTCGTCGAACCACCAGATCCACTGCCCGTCGGGGGACAGCTCGGCGTCGGTGGTGCCGTTGGGGCGGTCGGTGACCCGGCGGTGCTCGTCGGTGGAGCGGTCCCACGCGTACACCTCGTAGGTGCCGGTCGCGTTGGACACGTACAGCGCCCGGTCGGGTGCCTCGTCCGCCCAGTCCGGCAGGGAAACCCGCGCCGCCCGGAACCGCTGCTCCCACGCCGGGACGGCGTTCGTCTGCTCGTTCATGCCCTCATCCAACCCGATGCCGGGGGGTGATCGGAACGGGCCGAACGGGAGCGGGGAGGGGGCGCGGGGTCGGTGCGGACACGGAGCTGATGCGGTGCGGCCGCTGACGGGCTATCAACGGTACCGTAACAAATACGGACATAATGACCGGAGGAGTTCTGCCGTGACCGTCCCCGCGCCCCCCTTCGACCGGCTCGACGCCCACGAACTCGCCCAGGCCCTCGGCCTGGTCGAGGAGATCGAGCAGTACCTGGCCGGACTGCCCGCCCCCACCGCACCGGCTCCCGCCACCGCGCCGGTCGATCACGGCAGCGTCCGGCAACCCTGGAACCACGGCCACCCGCTGCCCCGCCGCACGCTGCTGGACCTGCTGGCCCGCCGCCCGGCCCGGCCGGTGCAGGTCAGCGTCGCCGGGCACCTGCGGCTGACCTCCCGCTACCTCGCCGAGGCCGGCTGGACGCAGGGCGCGCTCTGGGACGCCCGCGGCCGGGTCTGCCTGCTGGGCGCGCAGGCCGCCGTCCTCGCGCACGGCTACGGCACCGCGTACACCGTGCGCCGGGCCCGCACCCAGGTGATGGAGGTGCTGCACGCCACCGGCCGCCCGGTGCCCTCCCCCGACGTGTGGAACGACCGCCCGGGCCGCCGCCAGGCCGAGGTGCACGCGCTGCTGGAACGGGCCCGGGCCCGGGCGCACTTCCTGGGCATCTGACCGGCCCGGGCGGTCGACGGCCGCATCAGGCCGGGACGGCGACCGTCAGGCCGGGACGGCGGCCGTCAGGCCGGGACGGCGGCCGTCAGGCCGGGACGGCGGCCGTCAGCGTCGCCAGCCGGGCGGCGGTCACCGAGCCCGGCTCGGCGGTGTACACCACCAGCTGCAGCCCCGGCTCGCCGGGCGGGACGAGCGTCTCGTAGCCGAGGTCCAGTTCACCGACCTCCGGGTGCAGCAGCCGCTTGCGCCCGGAAGCCTTCTCCCGGACGCCGTGCCGGGCCCAGAGTTCGGCGAACAGCGGGCTGCCGGCGGTCAGGTCGGCCACCAGCGCGGCCAGGTCGGGGTCGTCAGGGTGCCGGGCCGCGTCCAGCCGCAGGTGGGCGACGGTCTCGGCGGCGACCCGCTCGAACTCCGGGTACAGCCGGGCGCCGCGCTCGCCGAGGAAGGCGTGCCGGGCCATGTTCCGTTCGCCGGGCGGCAGTTCGGAGAACCCGATCACCGCGTCGGCCGGGGCGTTCCAGGCCAGCACGTCCATGCACCGGCCGAGCGCGAACGCCGGCAGCGCCATCGCGTCCAGCACCAGCCGCAGCCCCGGCCCGACCTGCTGCGGGGCGCGCCGCCGGGTGCCGCGCGGCGGGCGGGCCAGGTCGTGCAGGTGGCCGCGCTCGGTGCCGTCCAGCCGCAGCACCCGGGCCACCGCGTCCAGCACCTCCGCGGAGACGCCGTCGCCCCGCCCCTGTTCGAGCCGCACGTAGTAGTCGACGCTCACCCCGGCCAGCTGCGCGACCTCCTCCCGCCGCAACCCGGGCACCCGGCGGCGGCGCCCCAGCTCGGGCAGGCCCACGTCGGACGGCTGGATCCGGGCGCGGCGCTGCCGCAGGAACTCCCCCAGTTCGCTCATGCGGACGACGATACGGCGACCGCCGCGAAGGTGGTTCCCGCGGTCCCAGGAAAAGCTCGGCCCTGGGTGGCGCCGCCGCCGCGGAACAGACTCGTACCCGTCAGCCGGACCCCGGCCGCCACACCTGCGAGGAGAGCGATTCCCATGGGCTACCCCACCCTGAACGGCCGCACCGCCGTCGTCACCGGCGCCGCCAGCGGCATGGGCGAGGCCGTCGCCCGGCAGCTGGTCGCGGACGGCGCCCGGGTCGCGCTGCTGGCCCGCCGGGCCGACCGGCTCGCCGCACTGGCCGCCGAACTCGGCCCGAACGCCCTGGCGGTGCCCGCCGACGTCACCGACCAGCACTCCGTCGACGCCGCGCGGCGGCTCGTCCACGCGACCTTCGGCCGGGTCGACCTGCTGGTCAACTCGGCCGGCGTGATGCTGCCCAACCCGGTCGACGACGGCCGGATCGACGAGTGGTCCCGCATGATCGACACCAACCTGACCGGCGCGCTGCGGATGATCCGCGCCTTCGGCCCCGACCTGGTCGCCGCCGCCGCGACCGGCGCCACCGCCGACCTGGTCGACGTCTCCTCGATCGGCGCGGACGTGGTCTTCCCCAACTACGCGGTGTACGGCGCCACCAAGGCCGCGCTGACCCAGCTCTCGGCCGCGCTGCGCAGCGAGTACGGCCCGCGCGACGTCCGGGTCACCAACATCGAGCCCGGCCTGACCGACACCGAGCTCGGCACCCACATCGACAACCCGGCGCTCGGTCCGGACGGCCAGCTCGGCGCCATGTTCGACGCGATCGGCCCGCTGGCCGCCGCCGACGTCGCCGACCTGGTCGCCTACGCGGTCAGCCGCCCCCGGCACGTGAACCTGCGCCAGCTGGTGGTGCTGCCGACCCGGCAGGCCTGAACCGGCACCGGCACCCGGCACCGGGCTCCTGGCTCCTGGCTCCTGGCTGGGAGCGGCGCAGGAGCGGGGAAGGGACCGGGAGCGGGGAGGGAGCCGGGAACGGCGCAGGAGCGGGGGGGCCGGGGGCGGGTCAGGGCGTGGCGGTCGGGGTGGCCTGGCCCGAGGGCGACGGGTCGGGTTCCGGGCCGGTCCAGTAGACGGTGCCGCCGCAGCCGACCGGCAGCGTGGTGCTGCCGACCGGGGCCCCGGTGGCGGCCGGGTCGGGCGCGTAGCCGAGCGTGAAGGTGGCGGCGTCCGGGCTGCCGGCGCTCGCGCCCGGGCTCGGGTCGGGACTCGGGGTCGGGTCGGCGGCCGCGACGGCCGGGGTCGGCCCGGCGGCGGCGCCGGTG
>NZ_JBSGET010000134.1:0-24207 GCF_053603035.1 Kitasatospora sp. NPDC004272
GCGCCCGCGAGGCCCTCGGCTGGACCCCGCGCCACCCCGACCTCGACCGGATCGTCGCCGACGCCTGGGAGTTCACCCTCGCCCACCGCGCCTGACCTGCCCGCTCCCGGGCCCGATCACCACCCCCGAAGACCCTGTGTACAGGAACTTCACCAAACCCCCACGCGTACTGGCGGGCGCCCGTAGGCTGGGTGGGACCGCCCTCCATTCACCGGGCGGTCCAAGGCACCGGTGGGGGTCGGGCCAGGAGCAGGGGGGCAAGGACGAATGGGGCGTACACGCGTCCTGGTGGTCGACGGCCACCGGATCTTCGCCGAGGCGCTCGCCACGGCACTGGCCGCGGAACCCGACGTGGACGTCAGGGCGGCGGGCAGTGCGGCGGCGGCCGAACGCGCGCTGGAGCGGGCGGTGGCCGAACACCGCCCGTACGACGTGGTGCTGGTCGACGTCGACCTGGGCGCCGTGCCGCCGCCGACCCGCGGCCCGGCCTCGTTACCCGCGCCCCGGCGCGCCCCGTCGAGGGGGCAACCCAAGCCGGTGGAAGCACAGTTGACGCACGGTCAGGTGGTGGGCGGGCAGGTCGAGGAGACCCGGCCGCTGACCGACGGGATCGCCCTGGTCGCCCGGATCAGGCGGGCCCACCCGCAGGTGCGGGCCGTCCTGCTGGCCGCCGCGGACGACCCGCAGCGGGCCGCCCGCGCGCTGCAGGCCGGGGCGCACGGCTGGGTGGCCCGGGAGAGCACGCTCGGCGCGCTGATGACCGTGGTGCGCGGCGTCCGGCGCGACGAGACGCACCTGCCGCCCGCGCTGCTCACCGGCGTGATCCGCGAACTGACCTCGGCCCGCCGGGACCGCTCGGAGAGCGAGCGCCTGGTCGCCGCGCTCACCCCCCGCGAGGAGGAGGTGCTGCGCTGCATGGTCGCCGGCCTCGGCCGGCAGGCCGTCGCGGAGCGGCTGTTCCTCTCCCCGCACACCGTCCGCACCCACATGCAGAACGTCCTGGGCAAACTGGGAGTGCACTCCACGCTCGCGGCGGTCGCGGTCGCCCGCCGGGCCGGGATCGCCCCCACCGACCCGCCCGGGCCGCCAGCCGCGCCCGCTCCCGTCCCTCCGCCGACCGTCGCCTCTGTCACAGGCCCCGGCGCGGGCTGAACGAGCCCCGCCCCTTCCCGCACGCTCCACTCCGTGAGTCAGGTAGACCGGAGGTCTGATGTCGCCGCACCGCACTGCCGCACGCCCGCCCGGGGCCCGCACCCTGCTGCCCGCCCAGCGGGCCGGTTCGACCGGCCTGCGCACCCTCGTCGTCGGGGCCGGCTCCGCCGGCACCGCCCTGGTCCGCGACCTGGACCGGACCCCGGAGTTCGGGCTCCAACCGGTCGGGGTGCTGGACGACGACCCCGGCAAGGCCGGCCTGGACGTCTCCGGCAGCCCCGTCCTCGGCCCGCTCGCCGACCTCACCGGCCTGGCCCTCGCCCACGGCGTCCAGGTCGTGGTCCTCGCCATCCCCGGCCTCCCGCACCAGCGGGTGCGCGAACTCGCCACCGCCGCGGCCGCCGCCGGCGCGGCCGTCCGCTACCTGCCGTCCTTCCTGTCGGCGCTGCGCCGCGAGGTGGTCGGCTCCGACATGCGCACCCTGGACGTCAACCGGCTGATCGGCCGGCACGAGGTGCACGTGGCCTCCCCGGACGTGCGCACCGTGATCGAGGGCCGCCGGGTCCTGGTCACCGGCGCCGGCGGTTCGATCGGCAGCGAACTGTGCCGCCAGGTCCAGGCGTTCGGGCCCGCCGCGCTCTACATGCTCGACCACGACGAGTCCAACCTGCACCGGCTCCAGCTCGACATCTGGGGCGAGGCGCTGCTCACCGACGAGTCCCTGGTGATCGCCGACATCCGGGACCGCCCCCGGATCCAGCAGATCTTCCGCGACCTGCGCCCCGACGTGGTCTTCCACGCCGCCGCGCACAAGCACCTGCCGCTGCTGGAACGCCACCCCAGCGAGGCGGTCAAGTCCAACGTGCTGGGCACCGACCACCTGGTCGAGGCCGCGCTGGCCACCGGCGTGGAGCGCTTCGTGCTGATCTCCACCGACAAGGCCGCCGACCCGACCTCCGTCCTCGGCGCCAGCAAGCGGCTGGCCGAGCTGATCGTCCAGGCCAACGCCCGGGACGCCCGCAACCTGGGCACCGGCGTCTTCGCCGCCGTCCGCTTCGGCAACGTCCTCGGCTCGCGCGGCTCGCTGCTGTCCGTGCTGGAGGAACAGCTGCGCAGCGGCGGCCCGGTCACCGTCACCCACCCCGACGTCACCCGGTTCTTCATGACCATCGAGGAGGCGGTCGGCCTGGTCCTGGAGGCCGGACGGATGGCCGAGGGCGGCGAGGTGTTCGTCCTCGACATGGGCGAGCCGGTCCGGATCGTCGACCTGGTGCACAACTTCGCCGAACAGGTGCAGCTCGGCGCGGACGAGGTGGAGATCCGCTACACCGGCCTGCGGGCCGGGGAGAAGCTCAACGAGGCGCTGTTCTCCGACAACGAGGAACGCCTCCCCACCGCCCACCCCCGGATCTTCGCCACCGTCGCCGACCACGCCACCGTCCCCGAGGACCTGGCGGGCGGCCTCACCGGCCTCTACGGCGCGGCGACCGTCAACTCCGACCCCGAGGTTCGCGAGCGCCTCGCCGCCCTCCTCCCCGGCTACCAGACCGCCCGCCCCAAGACCCCGGCCCTGGCGACCCCGTACCCGGACGGCTTCTAGGCAGAGCACCACCAAAGGCTCGGTTGAGAACGGCGGGAGGCGAAATCAGGGGCTCGGGGAACGGCGAGTCCGTGCTGCTGACGGCCGGAGCCCGTCGGAGGTCCGTGCTGCTGCGTGCCGTAAACAGAACCGGAAGCAGATGCGCTGGGCGGCAGTGAACCGTCAGCAGACCCGGGCTCGCCGTTCCCCGAGCCCCTGGTATGTCCCCTTCGCCGTTCTTTACTGCCCCGCGCGGTCGAAGGGGGCGACCAGGTTGCGCAGCAGGCCGGCGAGTTCGGTCTGCTGGGCGGGGGCGAGCTGGGCGAGGATCTCGCGCTCGTGGGCGAGCAGGCCGGCCAGGGCCTGGTCGGCCTTGTCGCGGCCGGCGTCGGTGAGGCGGACCAGGACGCCGCGGCGGTCGTCGGGGTCGGGGAGGCGGACGACCAGGCCCTTGGCGGTGAGGCGGTCGATCCGGTTGGTCATGGTGCCGGAGGTGACCAGGGTCTGGGTGAGGAGCTGGCCGGGGGAGAGCTGGTAGGGGGCCCCGGCGCGGCGCAGCGCGGTGAGGACGTCGAACTCCCAGGGTTCGAGACCGTGCTCGGCGAAGGCGGTGCGGCGGGCGCGGTCCAGGTGCCGGGCGAGGCGGCTCACCCGACTGAGGACCTCAAGCGGTTCCACGTCGAGGTCGGGGCGCTCTCGGCGCCATGCTGCGACCAGGCGGTCGACCTCGTCCTCCATGACGATCAGTGTATCGGGGGGTGTGTCGATGTGAAGTCTCTTGACATCAAGAGATAACAAAGGAACTCTCGGCGTCACACAGATATCTTGACGTCGAGATACTTTCGGGAGCCGCACCGTGCCCACCCACTGGGACGCCGACCAGTACCTCCGCTACGCCGACCTGCGGGGCCGCCCGTTCGCCGACCTGCTCGCCCGGGTCCCCGAACTCCCGCCCCGCCCCACCGTGCTGGACCTCGGCTGCGGACCGGGCAACTCCACCGCCGCGCTGCGCCGCCGCTGGCCGGACGCCCGGCTGCTCGGCCTGGACTCCTCGCCCGACCTGCTCGCCGAGGCCCGCCGCGCCGACGGCGGGCCCGTCGCCGAGTACCGGGAGCAGGACGTCACCGGCTACGACCCGGCGCCCGAGCGGCCCGACCTGATCGCCTCCAACGCCGCCCTGCACTGGATGGACACCGACACCGCCGACCACCTGGAACTGCTGCCCCGCTGGGCGGCCGCGCTGCGCCCCGGCGGGGTGATCGCCTTCCAGCTGCCCGGCAACTTCGCCGCCCCCAGTCACACCCTGCTCGCCGACCTGCGCCGCGCCCCGCGCTGGCGCGACCGGCTGGCCCCCGCCCGCCCGGACGCCTCCTGCCACGCACCGGACCGCTACGCGCGGACCCTGCTGGCGGCGGGCTGCACCGCGGACGTCTGGGAGAGCACGTACACGATGGTGCTGCCGGGGCCCGACCCGGTGCTGGAGTGGGTCAAGGGCTCCACCCTGCGCCCGGTGCTGGACCTGCTGCCCGGGGCGGCGGAGCGGGCGGAGTTCCTGGCCGAGTACGGGGCGCTGCTGCGCCGGGCGTACCCGGCGACCGAGCACGGCACGCTGTTCCCGTTCCGCCGGGTCTTCGCCGTCGCCGTCAAGCGCTGACGCGGCGTCACTTCGCGCCGGGCAGCGCCGGGTGGCGGCCCAGCACCACGACGCCGACCACGATCGCGGCCAGCCCGGCGCTCTGCCAGGCCAGCGCCCCCGGGGTGACCCGCAGCCGGTCGCCGAGGAAGCCGACCGCGCAGGCGATCCCGGCCAGCGGCTGGGCGGCGGTCAGCGCGGGCAGCGACATCCGCAGCGGCGCCGCCTCGAACGCGGACTGCACCAGCAGCAGGCCGATCACGCCCAGCCCGAGCACCGTGTACGGCGGCCAGGAGACCAGGGCGGCCGCCGCCCCGTCCCGGTCGATCCGGTCGAAGGTGGTGCGGGTGAGCGCGTCCTGCAGGCCGTAGAGCAGGCCGGCGGCCAGCGCCAGCAGGGTGGCCTCCTCGAACAGCGGCAGCCGGCGGGCCACCGCGACCAGCAGCAGGGCCAGGCCGGAGACGACCCCGAACACCAGCCAGTAGCGCAGCGGCCCGGCGGCGGCCCCGCCGCCCCGGGGCTGCCCGGCGGCGATGAACGCGGTGACGCCGAGGGCGATCAGGGCGACGCCGATCCAGCCGGGACGGCCCAGCCGGGTGCCGGTGATCCGGCGGGCCAGCAGCATCGCCCAGACCAGGTTGGTGGCCAGCAGCGGTTCGACCAGGGCGACCTCGCCCTGGCTGAGGGCGAGCGCGGACAGCACCTGGCCGCCGATCATGAAGGCGATGCCGAGCAGCCAGTCGGGCATCCGCATCAGGTCGAGCAGCAGCCGCCAGCGCAGCAGGTCGCCGCTGGGCGCGCGCTGGGCGGCGTGCTGCTGCAGGACGAACCCGGCGCCCAGGCAGCAGGCGGCGCCGAGGGCCAGCAGGAAGACCGCCACGGGTGCTCCTGTCGCGGAGGGCGGCCCGGGATCCCGATGCGGCCCGGGCCGGTCGTCAGTTCTTGCGGTCGCCGACCAGCTTGGGGTGCCGCTCCAGGCCCTCCAGGCCGTGCCAGGCGAGGTTGACCAGGTGGGCGGCGACCTCCGCCTTGGCGGGCTTGCGCACTTCCAGCCACCACTGGCCGGTCAGCGCCACCATGCCCACCAGCATCTGCGAGTACATCGGCGCCAGCCGGGCGTCGAAGCCCCGGGACTTGAACTCCAGGCCGAGGATGTCCTCGACCTGGGTGGCGATGTCGCCGATCAGCGAGGCGAACGAGCCGGTGGACTGGGCCACCGGCGAGTCCCGGACCAGGATCTTGAAGCCGTCGGTCGAGGTGTCGATGTAGTCCATCAGCGCGAACGCGGCCTGCTCCAGCAGCTCGCGGGAGTGCCCGCCGGTGAGCGCACCGGTGACCATGTCGAGCAGCAGCTGCATCTCGCGGTCGACGACCACCGCGTACAGGCCCTCCTTGCCGCCGAAGTGCTCGTACACGACGGGCTTGGAGACCCCGGCGCGCTCGGCGATCTCCTCCACCGAGGTGCCGTCGTAGCCGCGTTCGGCGAAGACCGTCCGGCCGATCTCCAGCAGCTGCTCGCGGCGCTGCTTGCCGGTCATCCGCACCCGGCCGGCCGCCTTGCCCCCGCTGCGGCGCGAGGGCTGCCGATGGCCGGCGCTGTCTCCGTTGGTCCCGTTCACCCCCCCATCATGCTGCAGGCGCTGCCTCATGCGGCGCGGCGGGCGGCGATCCGCTCCGCGCCGGGCCAGCGGACGTCGTGCGCCCAGCCCGCCCGCTCGAACCAGCGGATGACCCGGGCCGAGGAGTCGACCTGGCCGCGGAGCACGCCGTGCCGGGCCGAGGTGGGGTCGGCGTGGTGCAGGTTGTGCCAGGACTCGCCGCAGGACAGCACGGCCAGCCACCACACGTTGCCGGAGCGGTCGCGGGACTTGAAGGGGCGCGAACCCACCGCGTGGCAGATCGAGTTGATCGACCAGGTGACGTGGTGCAGCAGCCCGACCCGCACCAGCGAGCCCCAGAAGAAGGCGCTCAGCGCGCCCTGCCAGCTCCAGGTGACCAGGCCGCCGACCACCGGGGGCAGCGCGAGCGAGAGCAGCGTCCACAGCCAGAACAGCCGGGAGATCCGCCTTATGGCCGGGTCGCGGACCAGGTCGGGGGCGTACTTCAGCTGCGGGGTCTGCTCCTCGTCGAACATCCAGCCCATGTGCGCCCACCACAGGCCCTTGAGCAGGGCGGGGACGCTCTCGCCGTAGCGCCACGGCGAGTGCGGGTCGCCGTCCTTGTCGGAGTAGCGGTGGTGCTTGCGGTGGTCGGCGACCCAGCGCACCAGCGGGCCCTCGACGGCCAGCGAGCCGAGCACCGCCAGGCCCAGGCGCAGCGGGCGGTTGGCCTTGAAGGCGCCGTGGGTGAAGTAGCGGTGGTAGCCGACGGTGATGCCGTGGCAGGTCAGGAAGTACATGCCGACCGCGAGGCCGGCGTCCAGCCAGGACAGCCCCCGGCCCCAGGCCAGCGGGACGGCGGCGGCCACGGCGAGGAACGGCACGGCGATGAACAGGGACAGCGTCACGCGCTCCAGCGCGCCCTGCTTCTCGCCGCCCCTGGTCGCGGACAGTATGGTCGCGCCCCGCTCGGCGGTGGTGCGGTCGTCCGCGGTGGCGGTGCGGTCGTTCTCGGCGGCGCGCGGCGGCGCCTGCCCGGCCTCAATGGTCATGGCGCTTCCTGGGGGAGAGGGTCCGACAGATACCTACGTGGCCGTAACCTACGGCATCGTAGGTACCGGGCCCGGACAAGCGGAAGGGCCCCGGGCGGACGTGTCGCACTGTTCGCCCCCCGGTTCCCGGGCGGTCGGCGGGCCGGGGACGGGGCGTCGTTCGTGTGCCTTCGCCGAAGGTGGTGGAGCAACGGGCCGTCAACCCGTAGGCTGTGCTGGGCGCGCGACGCGCACTTTCCGCCGTGGTGTAATGGCAGCACAGGGCCCTTTGGAGGCCTTTGTCTGGGTTCGAATCCTAGCGGCGGAGCCCCTTCCGGCCGGTTTCCGGCCCTCCGGACCGTTTCGGACGGTTTCCGTTGTTTTCCGCTCGGTATCCTCGGTGCGCCCTCAATCCCGCATCGACCGAGGAGTCCTCCCGCGTGAGTGCCAACCAGCCTGCCGCCGTGATCGTGCTCGCCGCCGGGGGCGGCACCCGGATGAAGTCCAGGGCCCTGCCGAAGGTGCTGCACGAGATCTGCGGCCGCTCCCTGGTGGGCCACGCGGTCAGCGCGGCCCAGGAGTTGACGCCCCGCCAGCTGGTGGTGGTGGTCGGCCACCTGCGCGAACTGGTCCAGGCGCACCTGGCCGAGCACTACCCGGCCGCCCGCCCGGTCGTCCAGACCGAGCAGAACGGCACCGGCCACGCCGTGCGCACCGCGCTGGAGGCGCTCGCCGCCGACGGCGTGGAGCCGGACGGCACCGTGCTGGTCACCACCGGCGACGCCCCGCTGCTCACCGGCGCCACCCTGGCCGCGCTGGCCGCCGCGCACGCCGAGCAGGGCAACGCCGTCACCGTGCTGACCGCCCGGGTCCCCGACCCGACCGGCTACGGCCGGATCCTGCGCGGCCCGGACGGCGAGGTCACCGCGATCGTCGAGCACAAGGACGCCACCGCCGAGCAGCTCGCCGTGGACGAGATCAACTCCGGGGTGTTCGCCTTCGACGCCAAGCTGCTGGCGCTGGCCCTGTCGCTGGTCGGCACCGACAACACGCAGGGCGAGGAGTACCTGACCGACACCCTGGGGATCCTGCGCCGCGAGGGCCACCGGGTCGGCGCGGCGGTGGCCGCCGACCACCGGGAGATCGTCGGCATCAACGACCGGGTGCAGCTGGCCGAGGCCCGCCGGCTGCTCAACGACCGGCTGCTGGCGGACGCGATGCGGGCCGGCGTCACCGTGGTCGACCCGGCCTCCACCTGGTTCGACGTGCAGGTGACCTACGAGCCGGACGCGCTGGTCCACCCGAACACCCAGCTGCACGGCGCCAGCCACCTCGGCGAGGGCTGCGAGGTCGGCCCGAACACCACGCTGACCGCCACCGCGGTCGGCGCGGGCGCCCGTGTGAGCAACACCACGGCCGACCGCGCCGAGATCGGCCCGGAGGCGACCGTCGGCCCGTACGCGTACCTGCGGCCCGGCACCAGGCTGGCCCGGGGGGCGAAGGCCGGCACCTACGTCGAGATCAAGAACTCGGAGCTCGGCGAGGGGGCGAAGGTCCCGCACCTGTCGTACATCGGGGACGCGACGATCGGCGAGGGCACCAACGTCGGTGCGGCGTCCGTCACAGTGAACTACGACGGGGTGAACAAGCACCGGACGGTCATCGGGGCCCACTGCCGCACGGGTTCCGACAACATGTTCATCGCCCCGGTGACGGTCGGTGACGGCGCCTACACGGCCGCCGGGTCGGTGATCACCAACGACGTCCCGGCCGGTTCGCTGGGCGTCGCGCGGGCCCAGCAGCGCAACATCGCGGGCTGGGTTGAGCGGAAGCGGCCGGGTTCGGCCTCCGCCCGGGCGGCCGCTGAGGCGGCTGGGACGCAGTAGTCGCACGGGGCGGCCGGGGATCTTGAGGAGTGGTCCCCGGCCGCCGGACCGGCGGCGGGGCGCGTAACCTGAAGTACACACGTGCGCCATCGGGCCTGTTCGGCCGTGCCTCGGCGTACTCACCCAGAGTGGCAATACACGAGGAGACGGTGCAGTGAGCGGGATCACGACCTCCGGTGAGAAGAAGCTCAAACTCTTTTCCGGCCGTGCCCACCACGAACTTGCCGAGGAGGTCGCCCGCGAGCTGGGCACCGAACTCGTCCCGACCAAGGCGCTGGACTTCGCCAACGGCGAGATCTACGTCCGCTTCCTGGACTCCGCCCGCGGCGCGGACTGCTTCGTGATCCAGAGCCACACGGCTCCGATCAACCAGTGGATCATGGAGCAGCTGATCATGATCGACGCGCTCAAGCGCGCGTCGGCCCGCAGCATCACCGCGATCCTGCCGTTCTACGGCTACGCCCGGCAGGACAAGAAGCACCTCGGCCGCGAGCCCATCTCGGCCCGCCTGGTCGCCGACCTGCTCCGCACCGCCGGTGCCGACCGGCTGATGGCCGTGGACCTGCACACCGCGCAGATCCAGGGCTTCTTCGACGGCCCGGTGGACCACCTGTTCGCGCTGCCGATGCTCGCCGACTACGTCGGCAACCGGGTCCCCGACCGCTCCAAGCTGACCATCGTCTCCCCGGACGCCGGCCGGGTGAAGGTCGCCGACCAGTGGTGCGACCGCCTCGGCGCCCCGCTGGCGATCATCCACAAGCGCCGCGACATGTCGCAGGCCAACACCATCCTGTCCGCCGAGGTGGTCGGTGACGTCAAGGACCGGGTCTGCGTCCTGGTCGACGACATGATCGACACCGCCGGCACCATCTGCGCCGCCGCCGACGCGCTGTTCGACGCCGGTGCCGCCGACGTCATCGTGGCCGCCACCCACGGCGTGCTCTCCGGCCCCGCCGCGGACCGGCTGAAGAACTCCCGGGTCAGCGAGTTCGTGTTCACCAACACCCTGCCGACCCCGGCCCAGCTCCAGCTGGACAAGATCACCACGCTGTCGATCGCCCCGTCGATCGCCGCCGCGGTGCGCGAGGTGTTCGAGGACGGCTCGGTCACCAGCCTCTTCGAGGGCGTGCACTGACCCCTCGTCAGACCGTCGGTCGGCCCCCCGCTCCACGTCGAGCGGGGGGCCGATTTCACGTCCGTGCCACACCCCGGTTAGTCTTGGGAGACTGCTCGGCGAGGGATGCCCTTCTGGTGCTCCGTGATCGACGCGCGAGAACGATGCGCCTTGATCGAACCGCCGAGCGTCCCCCCAACACTTGAGGGTGTGGCCCGGCGGTTCTGTCGTTCCTGCACCCCTTCGCTTCACGAGGAGTGCAGTCGTGTCCGAGATCCGCATCGCCGCCGAGTCCCGCACCGAGTTCGGCAAGGGTGCCGCCCGTCGCGCCCGTCGCGCCGGCTTCGTCCCCGGTGTCGTCTACGGCCACGGCCACGCCCCGGTGCACCTGAACCTGCCCGGCCACGACCTGATGATGGCGCTCAAGACCCCGAACGCCCTGCTGGTCGTCCCGATCGAGGGCAAGGACGAGTTCGTGCTGCCGAAGGCCGTGCAGCGCGAGGCCATCAAGCGCACCATCGAGCACGTCGACCTGCTGCTGGTCAAGCGCGGCGAGAAGGTCACCGTCGAGATCCCGGTCCACACCGAGGGCGAGCTGGCCCCCGGCGGCAACCTGATCGAGAACGTGCTGAACGCCCTCCCGATCGAGGCCGAGGCCACCCACCTGCCCGAGTCGGTCACCGTCTCGGTCGAGGGCCTGGAGGCCGGCGCCGCCATCACCGCCGGCGACATCGCCCTGCCGTCCGGCGTCTCGCTGGCCGTCGAGGCCGACGCCGTCGTGCTGCAGGTCATCGGCGCCCAGGCCCCCGAGGCCACCGAGGAGGAGGCCGAGACCGAGGCCGCCGCCGACGAGGCCGCTTCCGAGGCCTGATCACCACCGCTTCGCTGCCCCGGCCGTCCCGCCCCCGTGCGCGGACGGCCGGGGCAGCGGCGTGTCCGGGATGATGTGACGGTACGGAGAACACCCGCGTGAGGAGCGGCATGAGCGAGTACGACGGCCCCTGGCTGGTGGTGGGCCTCGGCAACCCGGGCAAGGAGTACGCCCGCAACCGGCACAACATCGGCTTCATGGTGGTCGAGCTGCTGGCCCAGCGGATCGGCGCCAGGTTCAAGGCGCACAAGAGCCGCGCCCAGGTCGCCGAGGGGCGGCTGGCGGGCCGGCGGGTCGTCCTCGCCGAGCCGATGACCTTCATGAACCTCTCGGGCGGTCCGGTCACCGCGCTGCGCGACTTCTACAAGGTGCCGACGTCGGCGGTCGTCGCCGTCCACGACGAGCTCGACCTCGACTACGCCGCGCTGCGGCTGAAGACCGGCGGCGGCGACAACGGCCACAACGGCCTCAAGTCGATCACCAAGTCGCTCGGTCCCGACTACCACCGGGTCCGCTGCGGCATCGGCCGCCCGCCCGGCCGGATGGAGGTCGCCGACTTCGTGCTCAAGGACTTCTCCGCCACCGAGCGCAAGGACCTCGACTGGTTCGTCGACCGGGCCGCCGACGCCGTCGAGGCGCTGCTCTCGGACGGCCTGGAGCGGGCCCAGCAGAACTACAACTCCTGACCCGCCCGCCACCACCTTCCGTACACAACGTTCATGCAACGCTTGCCCCCAGGAAGCTGACCCGGGGTCAGAAAGGCCACGGAATCCGATACCGTCGAAGCCGGTACAGCAGGGATTGAAGTGCCGTCTATGGGGGTATGGACCGTGATCCGGTCGAAGCGAGTGGGCAAGGTCGTCGGAGGCACCGTGCTGTGCCTGGCCGCCGGAGGGTGGACCGCCGGCGCCGCCGCGGCCGCCGAACCCAGCACCGGTCCGGAGCCCGCCGCCGCCCGGCTCGCCCCGCCCACCGGCTCCGTCGGCTCGTCCGGCGTGTACGCGGTGGGCGGCGGCCTGGTGGTGGTGGCCGGCGGGGCGGCCGCCTGGCTGCGCAAGCGCAAGAAGGTCTGACGCGGGACGACGGACGGCGGCCCGCCCCCTCGGTGAACGAGGGGGCGGGCCGCCGTCGTGCCGCGGGCGGGACCGGTCAGCCGGTGTTGCGCAGGCCCGCCGCGATGCCGTTCACGGTGAGCAGCAGCGCGCGGGCGCGCAGCGGGTCCTCCGGGCGGCCGGCCGCGACCTCCTCGCGCTGCCGGCGCAGCAGCGCGACCTGCAGGTAGGAGATCGGGTCGAGGTAGGCGTCGCGCACGTTGAAGGTCTGCTTGAGGACCTCGTTGTGCTCCAGCAGCTCCGACTCGCCGGTCAGCCGCAGCACCTCGCGCAGGGTGAGGTCGTGCTCGGCCACGATCTGGTCGAAGACGTGGTGCAGCTCGGCCGGGACCAGCTGCTCGACGTAGTGGCGGGCGATCCGCAGGTCGGTCTTGGCCAGCGTCATCGCGACGTTGGACAGGAAGTTGCGGAAGAAGTGCCAGTTGCCGTGCATCTCGTCGAGCACGTCGGTCAGGCCGGCCTCGCGGGCCGCCGCCAGGCCGGAGCCCACGCCGTACCAGCCGGGCACGATCTGCCGGGACTGGGTCCAGCCGAACACCCACGGGATGGCCCGCAGGCCGTCCAGGCCCGCGCCGCTGTCCGGGCGGCGGGACGGGCGGGAGCCCAGGTGCAGCGAGGCCAGCTGGTCGACCGGCGTCGCGGCGAAGAAGTACTTCGGCAGGTCCTCCTGCTCGACCAGGGCGCGGTACGCGGTGTGCGCGGCCTCGGAGACCTGGTCCATCGCGGCGTCCCAGCGGGCCAGCTCCTCGGGGGCCTGGCGGGGCGCGGTGTGCAGCGCGGACGCGGCCAGCGTGGCGGAGAGGGTCAGCTCCAGGTTCTCCCGCGCCAGCGACGGCAGCAGGTACTTGTCGCTGATCACCTCGCCCTGCTCGGTGACCTTGATCTCGCCCTCCAGGGTGCCCCACGGCTGGGCGAGGATCGCCTCGTGCGAGGGGCCGCCGCCGCGGCCGACGGTGCCGCCGCGGCCGTGGAAGAGCCGCAGCCGGATGCCGTAGCGGTGCGCGACGTCGCGCAGCCGGCGCTGGGCGCGGTGGATCTCCCACTGCGAGGTGGTGATGCCGCCGAACTTCGAGGAGTCCGAGTAGCCGAGCATGACCTCCTGGATGTCGCCGCGCAGCGACACCAGCAGCCGGTACGACGGGTCGGAGAGCATCTCGTCCAGGATCCGGTCGGCCTCCTGGAGCTCGTCGGTGGTCTCCAGCAGCGGCACGATGCCGATCTTGGCGATGCCCGCGTGCAGGTCGATCAGGCCGGCCTCGCGGGCCAGCACCGCGGCCGCGAACACGTCGTCGGCGCCCTGGCACATCGAGATGATGTACGACTCGACGATCTCGTCGCCGAAGCGCTCGAAGCCCTCGCGGATCGTGGTGAACACGCCCAGCGTCTTGGCGCCCGCGGCGTCCAGCGGCGCCGGGGTCGGGGCCAGCGGGCGGCGCGAGCGCATCTCCTTGGACAGCAGGCGCTGGCGGTACTCGCGCGGCATGTCGGTGTAGCGCCACGCCTCCTCGCCGAGCCGGTCGAACAGCTGGCCCAGCGCGTGGTGGTGCGCCTCGGCGTGCTCGCGCACGTCCATGGTGGCCAGCTGCAGGCCGAACGCCTCGATGGTGCGGATCGCCCGGGCGAGGCGGCCGTCGGCGATCAGGCCGCCGCGGTGCGCCCGCAGCGAGTCCTGGATCAGCCGCAGGTCGGCGATCAGGTCGCGGGTGCCGACGTAGTCGCGGCCCGGGGTGGGCGCGGTGCCCGCGGCCAGCCGGTCGCGGGTGTTCTCCAGCTTGATCCGGATGCAGGTGGCCTTCAGCCGGTACGGCTCCTCGGCGTTCATCCGCTTGTAGCGCGGGCTCAGCTCCGGCAGGTGCTCCAGGTCGGCGTCCAGCGAGGCGAGCAGCTCCTCCGAGGCCCCGGCCAGGCGCACCGAGGTGGAGAGCGAGGCGCGCAGGTCGTCGACCGCCTCCAGGGCGTCCTTGATGCCGTACTCGTGCTGCAGGTTGAGCACGTCCCAGGTGACCCGCGGGGTGACGTTCGGGTTGCCGTCGCGGTCGCCGCCGATCCAGGTGCCGAAGGTCAGCGGGCGCACGCCCTCGGGCAGCGTCAGGCCGACCCGGGCCAGCTCCTCGTGCAGCTCCTCCAGCACCTCCGGAACGGCCTCGCGGTACAGCTCGTCCAGGTAGTAGACGGCGTTGCGGGCCTCGTCGGTGGGCTCCGGGCGGGCGATCCGCAGCTCGTCGGTCTGCCACAGCAGGTCGATCACCTCGGCCAGCCGGCGGTCGGCCTGGCGGCGGGCCGAGGTCTGCCGGGCGCTGTCGATCCGGCCGGTGACGTCCTGCTCGCGGTGGATGCGCTCCAGCAGCTCGCCGACCCGGCGCAGCTTGTTCAGCACCGAGCGGCGGGCCGCCTCGGTCGGGTGGGCGGTGAAGACCGGGCGCACCGCGAGGTTGGCCAGGGTGTCCGCCAGGTGCTTCGGGTCCGCCTCCTTCAGCTCGTCCACGGTCTGCGACAGCAGCGAGCCCTCCCGGGCCCGGCGCGCCGCGAACTCCCGGCCGCGGTGCACCTGCTCGGTGACGTTGGCCAGGTGGAAGTAGGTGGAGAAGGCGCGCACCAGCTTCGCGGCGGTCTCCAGGTCGATCTCCGCCAGCAGTTGCGCCGTCGCCTCGCCGTCGGTGCGGCTCAGCAGGCGCACCTGCTCGACCAGGCCCAGCAGTTCGGGGCCCTCCTGGCGGACCAGGGTCTCCCCGAGCAGATCGCCGAGGCGGCGGATGTCCGCACGCAGCGCGGCATTGTCGTCCGCGTCGGCGATCACGGAAGGGTTGTCCGCCGGAGTGGGGACCGGAGCGGTCACGGCTGTCTCCCTGTGGTGGTGGGGTTCGGCAACGGCTCTGACATCACCGCGGTGCGGGTGACGGGTGCGGACCGCGCTGTCCGACGGGCAACAGCATAGGTGGCACGGGGTGCCAGCACGGAGAGGTGGCCGGATGGCGGACAGGTCGCCGAACGCCGGGAGCCCGCCGGGCGTGCGCTGGCGCACCTGTCGGCGGGGGCGACTGCGTATCGTGTCGGGCATGAGTGAGAAGCCGGCGGGGGACGGCCTGTGGTGGTGGGCGCGAAGGCGCGGCGCGGTGCTGGACGTGGGACTGGCGGCGGTCTCCGGGGTGGAGTGCGCCGTCGGCGCGTACGGGCTGGTCCGGGACCGGCTGCACTGGGGGATGACCGCCACGGTGGTGTGCGTGGTGCTGGGGGCGCTCGCCGGGGCGTCGCTGGTGGTGCGCCGCCGGTGGCCGGTGGTGCCGGTGGTGGTGGCGCTGGTGTTCGTGCCCGGCTTCTTCGGCGTGGTGCTGCTGGTGGTGTCGCTGTACACGCTCGCGGCGACCTGGGAGTGGCCCTCGCGGCGGGCCCGGGTGGTGGTGCTGTCGGCGGTCGCGATGGTCGAGACCTTCGGCATGGTGCTGCTCGCGATGACGGCGCCCGCCAAGGCCCCGCCGACCGAACCGCTGCCGCCGACCTGGGTGTTCGTGGTGATCGCCGCGTTCGTCGCGGTCGGCATGGCCCTCGCCCCGATGGTGACCGGCCTGTACGTGGGGGCGCGGCGCCGGCTGGTGGAGTCGCTCAAGGACCGGGCCCAGGGCCTGGAGACCGAGCTGACGCTGCTGGCCGAGCAGGCCCGGGAGCGCGCCTGGCGGGCCCGGGTCGAGGAGCGCACCAGGATCGCCCGGGAGATGCACGACGTGGTCGCGCACCGGGTCAGCCTGATGGTGGTGCACGCCGCCGCGGTGGAGCGGATCGTCCCCAAGGACCCGGCGAAGGCCCAGCAGTCGGCGAAGCTGATCGGCGAGACCGGCCGGCAGGCGCTGGACGAACTGCGCGAGATCCTCGGGGTGCTGCGGATGACCGAGGCGCAGGAGCAGGTGGAGGCCCCGGTGGGCGGCCTGGCCGAACTGCCCGCCCTGGTGGAGCAGTCCCGGGTGGCCGGGATGGCGGTGGCGCTGACGGTCAGCGGCGAGCGCCGGTCCTACGTCGCCGAGGCCGAGCAGACCGCGTACCGGGTGGTGCAGGAGGGCCTGACCAACGCGCACAAGTACGCGGGCGGGGCCCGGGTGTCGGTGCTGCTGGCGTACGTGCCCAACGGGGTGCGGGTGTCGGTGGTGAACGAGTGCCCGGGCGGGGCCGCCGCGCCGGTGGCGCTGCCCAGCGGCGGCAACGGGCTGGTCGGGATGCGCGAGCGGGTGATCGCGCTCGGCGGGGCCTTCCACGCCGGGCCGGAGGGGGACGGCGGGTTCCGGGTCGAGGCGGTGCTGCCGTCCCGGCTGCGGCGCGCGGTGGCCCCGCCCCGCTGACCGGGCCGGGGGCAGGGGCAGGGGCAGGGGCTCGGGACGGGGACGGGGACGGGGACGGGGCCGGGGCCGGGCCGGTCGGGCCTACTCCGCGGCGTCCGCGGTGCGCAGCCGGTGCGGGGCCCGGCCGAGCACCAGGGTGCCGATCGCCCGGTCGACGCTGGGGCCCAGGTACCACTCGCCGGTGTGGTCGAGGCTGTAGACCCGGCCCCGCTCGTCGATCGCCAGCAGGGCCTGCCCGTACAGCTCCTCGCCGAGCGGGGCGAGCCGGGTGTCCAGGGCCCGGCCGAGGTCGGCCAGGGTGCGCGGGGCGTGCAGGCCGCAGCGCGGGTCGAGCAGGAACGGGGTGCGGGCCAGCGTGTCGCCCGCGCCCGGGACGTCGAAGGCCAGGCCGCCGAACTCGGCCCACGCCTCGATCGCGGCCGGGAACACCGCGTGCTGCGGGTCCAGCGGACCGCCGTACGCGACCAGGGCGTCGGCCCACAGTTCGGCCTGCCGTATCTCCCAGCGGCCCGGGTGCCAGCCGGCCTGCTTGAGGGCGGCGGCCACGTCGGCGGGGAAGCGGGGCTGGGTGCGGACGGTGCTGGCGTTCAGGGCGTGCTCCGGTGGTTCGGGGACGGGGGACGGGGCCGCTAGCGGGCGGGCGGGCCGACCGCGACGCTGGCCACGTTCAGGTGCTCCAGCAGCGGGGCGCAGGAGCGGCACGGCGGGGCGTGCGTGCCGTGTGCCGGGTCGCCCTCCTCGCGGATCCGCAGCGTGGTCATCCGGGCCCCCTTGAGCGCCTTGCGCGCCTCCTGCACCGTCATCGGCTTGCGCGAGGCCCGCTTCGAGCGGGCCGCGTCGACCTGCCCGAGGTACTGGGACAGCAGCGCCGCCTCCGGGCAGCGGCCCAGGAAGCGCTCGCGCTTCTCCACCGGCAGCCCCGCCAGGAACTCGCCGACCAGCGGGTGCAGTATCGGCGGCAGCTCCGACTTGTCCCCGGCCAGCGTGTGCACGTCGCCGCCGCGCAGCGACAGCGCGGCCGCGACCGCGGGCAGCAGGCTGTCGCGCTGGTGGCGCAACACGGGCGGCGGGCCCGACTGGTCCATGACTGCTCCTCGGCGTTGTGGTGCGGCGCACCGGCAGTTCTCCGCTGCCGGGGGTCTGCTGACGGACGGTGGATGACGCAGGGTAGCGGGACCCACGGACAGTGAATCCTCACCCCAGGGCGTCCAGCCTGCCAAACCGGTTCGCGACGCGCCGCGCCGGGGTGCGGACACGGGGCGCGCGGAGGTGTACGCAGGGCCGAACTCCCGCCCCGCGCGCCCCTGGTGGCCCGCACCGGTTTTGCCGATTGTGCCCCGATGGGCCCGGTCGGGCCGGTACCGTTCGAGCGACGCGGCGGCAAGGGGGGTCTTGCGATGGGGTCGAACGTCGTGGCGCACGAGGCGCCAGGGGAACACGTGCCCACACCGGGCAGCACCGAACAGCAACCCGACCGGCGGATCGGCCTGGCCGTGGTCGGCGCCGGCTACTGGGGACCGAACCTGGTCCGCAACGCCCAGCAGACCGCCGCACTGCGGCTGCACTGGCTGTGCGACCTCGACGAACAGCGCTCCCGCAAGGTCCTCGGCGAGTACTCCACGGTCGCCTCCACCACCTCCTACGAGCAGGTGCTCGCCGACGAGCGGGTCCGGGCGGTGGCCATCGCCACCCCGGCCGGCGCGCACCACCGGCTGGCCCGGGCCGCCCTGGAGGCGGGCAAGCACGTCCTGGTGGAGAAGCCGATCACCACCACCGTCGAGGAGGCCGCCGACCTGGTCGCCCTCGCCGACGAGCGCGGCCTGGTCCTGATGTGCGACCACACCTTCTGCTACACCCCGGTGGTGCGGCGGATCCGCGAACTCGTGCACGGCGGCGAGATCGGCGACGTCCAGTTCTTCGACTCGGTGCGGATCAACCTCGGGCTGGTCCAGCCCGACGTCGACGTGCTGTGGGACCTCGCCCCGCACGACCTGTCCATCCTCGACTTCGTGCTGCCGCCGGGCGTCGAACCGGTCGGCGTCAGCGCCCAGGCCGCCGACCCGATCGGGGCCGGCCGGGCCTGCGTCGCCTACCTGACGCTCCGGCTCTCCAACGGCGCGCTCGCCCACTGCCACGTCAACTGGCTCTCCCCGACCAAGGTCCGCACCACGCTGATCGGCGGCTCCCGCCGCACCCTGGTCTGGGACGACCTCAACCCGCAGGCCCGGCTCGCCGTCCACGACCGCGGCGTCGACCTCACCCCGCCCGACGAGCTCACCGACGCCATCCGGCACCGCGCCCTGATCTCCTACCGGGTCGGCGACGTGGTCGCCCCCGCGCTGGTCGAGCAGGAGGCGCTGCGCAACGTGATGGGCGAGTTCGCCGCCGCCATCACCGAGGGCCGGGCCCCGCTCACCGACGGCCGCGCCGGGCTGCGCGTGCTGCGCCTGCTGCACGCCGCCTCCCGCAGCCTCGAACTCGGCGGCGCGACCGTCCCGCTGGACGGCCCCGACGACGCCGGTCTGATCACCCGCCAGCTCCCCGCCCAGCAGAAGGCCACCGCCCGATGAACGCCGCCGTCCCCCTCGAAGGCTCCCGCTGCCTGGTCACCGGCGGCGCCGGAACCATCGGCTCCACCGTCGTCGACCAGCTGATCGAGGCCGGCGCCCGCGAGGTCGTCGTCCTCGACAACTTCGTCCGCGGCCGCGCCGCCAACCTGGCCCGCGCCCAGGAGCTGGCCGCCCCCGGCCGACTGCGGGTCGTCGACGGCGACATCCGCGACCGCGCCCTGCTGCGCGAACTGCTCGGCCCCGGCACCGACGTGCTGTTCCACCTCGCCGCGATCCGGATCACCCAGTGCGCCGCCGAACCCCGGCTCGCCCTGGAGGTCATGGTCGACGGCGCCTTCGACGTGGTCGAGGCCGCCGCCGAGACCGGCGTGCGCAAGGTGGTCGCCTCCTCCACCGCCTCGGTCTACGGCCTGGCGGACGTCTTCCCGACGCCCGAGACCCAGCACCCGTACCACAACGACACCCTGTACGGCGCCGCCAAGGTCTTCAACGAGGGCCTGCTGCGCAGCTTCCACGCCATGCACGGCCTCGACTACGTCGCCCTGCGGTACTTCAACGTGTACGGCCCCCGGATGGACGTGCACGGCCGCTACACCGAGGTGTTCATCCGCTGGATGGAGCGGATCGCCGCCGGACAGCCCCCGCTGATCTTCGGCGACGGCGCCCAGACCATGGACTTCGTCTACACCGAGGACATCGCCCGGGCCAACCTGCTGGCCGCCGCCGCCCCCGTCACCGACCGGGTCTACAACATCGCCTCCGGCACCGAGGTCTCGCTGCGCGGCCTCGCCGACGCGCTGCTCGCCGCCATGGACTCCGACCTCGACGTCGAGCACGGACCCGCCCGGGGCACCGCCGGCGGCGTGGTCCGGCGGCTCGCCGACGTCTCCGCCGCCGAGCGCGACCTCGGCTGGAAGCCCGAACTCGGGCTCACCGACGGGCTGCGCAGGCTCGTCGCCTGGTGGCGCGAGCAGGTCTAGTGCCGCGTCGGGCACAGCCGCCCGGCGGGCGGGCGGCCCCCGGCAGGCGGATGGCCCCCGGCAGGCGGGCGGGCACCGCCACCCCCGTAGGACCGCGCCAAGCGGAACCGTGCGTGATGCGAAGGAGCACCACCATGTCCACCATCCCCGTCATGATCCCGTGGCTCGGCGAGGAGGAGGCCGAGGCCGCCGCCGAGGCGGTCCGCTCCGGCTGGGTCGCGCAGGGCCCCCGGGTGGCCGCGTTCGAGCGGGCGTTCGCCGAGGCCGTCGGCGTGCCGCACGCCGTCGCCGTCTCCTCCTGCACCACCGCCCTGCACCTGGCGATGATCGGCGCCGGCGCCGGCCCCGGCGACGAGGTCGTCGTCCCCTCGCTGTCCTTCATCGCCACCGCCAACGCCGTCACCTACGTCGGCGCCGCCCCGGTCTTCGCCGACGTCGACCCGGCCACCGGCAACCTCACGCCCGAGACCGTCGCCCCGCTGCTCACCGACCGCACCCGGGCCGTCGTCGCCGTCGACCAGGGCGGCGTCCCGGTCGACCTGGACGCGATCCGGGCGCTGGCCGAACCGCGCGGCATCACCGTGGTCGAGGACGCCGCGTGCGCCGCCGGCTCCCTGCTGCGCGGCCGCCCGGCCGGGGCCGGCGCCGAGATCGCCGCGTACTCCTTCCACCCGCGCAAGCTCCTCACCACCGGCGAGGGCGGCATGGTCACCTGCCGGGACGCCGGACTCGCCGCCCGGCTGCGGCGGCTGCGCGAGCACGGGATGAGCGTCTCGGCCGCCGACCGGCACGCCGGCGCGGGCGGGGCGGGCGTCGTGGAGACCTACGACGAGATCGGCTTCAACCACCGGATGACCGACGTCCAGGCCGCGATCGGACTCGTCCAGCTCGGCAAGCTGCCCGCGATGGTCGCCCGGCGGCGCGAACTCGCCGCCCACTACCGGGAGTCGCTGGGGGAGGAGCTGGCCGCCCGGCTGGTCGACGACCCGGCGCACGGCAGCTCCAACTTCCAGTCGCTCTGGCTGCGGCTGCCCGCGGACGCCCCCGACCGCGGCGAGGTCCTGACCCGGCTGGCCGCCGACGGCGTCTCCGCCCGGCGCGGCATCATGGCCGCCCACCTGGAGGCCCCGTACAAGGGCACCGGGCGGGTGCCGCTGCCGGTGACCGAGGAGATCACCGCCCGGACGCTGATCCTGCCGCTCTACCACTCGCTCACCCACGAACAGGTCGAGCACGTCGTCTCGGCGCTCAAGGCGGCGCTGGGGCGCTGACGCGCCGACGCGCTGCTGCCGGGGCGCCCGCACGTGCGGCTTCCCCTCCCCGCCGCGATCCTTCCGTCGTCCGTCTTCCGACTCGCGCAGTTCCTCGCGCCCCTGGTCTGAGAGGTCCCGTCCCCGTGACTGACATCCCCCTGGTCGACCTGCACGCCTCGCACGCCGAGATCGCCGACGAGGTCCGCGCGGGCTTCGACGCGGTGCTGGCGAGCGGGGCCTACATCAAGGGCCCGGACGTGGCCGCGTTCGAGCGGGAGTACGCGGCGTTCTGCGGCGCCGGGCACGCGGTGGGGACCGCGAACGGCACCGACGCGCTGGAACTGGCGCTGCGCGCCCTGGAGTTGAAGCCCGGCGGCGGGGTGGTGCTGCCCGCGAACACCTTCGTGGCGACCGCCGAGGCGGTGGTCCGGGCCGGACTGCGGCCGGTGCTGGTGGACGCGGACGAGGAGCACCTGCTGATCGACGTCGAGCAGGCGGCGGCCAGGACGGGAGAGGCCGTCGCGCTGCTGCCCGTCCACCTGAACGGCCAACTCGCCCCGATGGAGGGCCTGCTGGAGATCGCCGACGGCCTGCCGGTGGTCGAGGACGGCGCCCAGTCGCAGGGCGCCACCCGGCACGGGCGGCCGTCCGGCAGCTGGGGGCGGATCTCGGCCACCAGCTTCTACCCCGGCAAGAACCTCGGCGCGTACGGCGACGCCGGCGCGGTCGTCACCGACGACGCCGAACTCGCCGACGCGGTGCGGCTGATCGGCGACCACGGCTCGGCCCGCAAGTACGTCCACGAGAAGTTCGGCTTCAACTCCCGGATGGACACCCTGCAGGCCGTGGTGCTGCGCGCCAAGCTCCGCCGGCTGCCGGCCTGGAACGAGGCCCGCCGGGCCGCCGCCGAACGCTACGACAAGCTGCTCGGCGGCCTGGACGGCATCGTCCTGCCGCGCACCCTGCCCGGCAACGAGCACGTCTGGCACCTGTACGCGGTCCGGGTCGAGCGCGGCCGCGACGCCGTGCTGGCCGCCCTCCAGGAGGCCGGGATCGGCGCCGGCGTCCACTACCCCGTCCCGGTGCACCTGCAGCCCGCGTTCCGGCACCTCGGGCACGGCGAGGGCGCCTTCCCGGTCACCGAGCGGGCCGCCGGACAACTGCTCACCCTGCCGCTGTTCCCGCAGCTCACCGAGGACCAACAGGCCCGGGTGGCCGAGGCGCTGGCCGCCGCGCTGCGCCGCCGCTGACCCGCACCGGGCACCCGGCCGGGCGGGCGGTCCGGCCGGGTGGGCCCGTGCCCCCGAACGCGAACGGCCGTTGCCCTACGCTGGTCCCCGAGGACATCGGCTTCTGCCAGTGGGGGACCACAGATGACGACAGGTCGGCCCGGCACCACCGCCGTGCCCAACGCGGCTTACGCGGGCCAGGTGGTGCAGTTCCCGGACCCGGTCCGGGCCCAGCGCCACCCCCGGGGCGTGCACGTCGACGAGAACGGGTACCCCGACTTCTCGCCGTACGCGGCCGCCGTCGCCGAGGTCGCCGACCCGCCGGAGGGCTTCGGCGTCGACGAACTGCGCCTGACCGACTACGTGTCGGCGAACGCCGCGCTCTACACCCAGGGCCACGAGCTCTGGGCCGACCTGGACAGCGCCGTCGCCACCCCGCCCGGCTGGACCTGGCACCACGCGGTGGGCGGCGCCCCCGAGGGCTGGCGCCGGATGGAACTCGTCCCGGTCGAGGTCAAGGCCCTGCTGCGGCACCACGGCGGCCTGGCCCGCTCCACCGCCGACCACGGCCGCCGCGGCACCCGCCCGCTCCAGGACCACCGCCCCGCGCACTTCTCGCTCGCCAAGGACGGCGGGGACCCGGTCACCGTCACCGAGGACCTCGTCCAGCGCGCCGAACAGCGCCTCGGCCACCCGCTGCCCACCGCCTACCGGGACTTCCTGAAGGTCACCGGCGGCCGCGGCCCGGTCGGCGTCGCCCTCGACGTCGACCTCGGCCTGCTCGTCGACCAGCCGTTCCTCACCCTCAGCGAGGAGTACGGCACCGACGACCTGGTGTACGCCAACAAGTGCCTGCGCGACCACCTCACCAAGGACCACCTCGCCGTCGCCTACCTGCAGGGCGGCCTGCTGACCGTCAAGGTCCGTGGCGAGGGCACCGGCTCGGTCGGCTTCCTGCCTTACGACGACGCCCGCGACGACGGCTCCGAGGAGCCCGTCGAACAGCGCGTGCAACGCCTCCTGCTGCCCTGCGGCGACAGCTTCGACGCGTTCCTGCTGCGGCTGGCCGGCAGCCCCGCGGAGCTGGAGACCGTCGCCGAACTCATGGTGGACGGCGGCTTCGCCCGCGCCGTCCCGGCGAACTGACCGAAGGAACAGGGGAGGGACGAGACGTGGTGACCACGTACGCGCAGGCGCAGGAGACCGCCGACGACTGGATCAACGCCGGGGTGCCGCGCTCGCAGCACCGCGAGGTGAAGGTCCGCGAGTTCGACCTCGGCTACGTCTGCTGGGCCGTCGACGGCAGCGAGCACACCGGCGGCCCCGGCAGCTCGCTGCGCCTGGTGATCGCCCGCGACAGCGGCGCCAGCACGCTCTGGCCGCCGCTGCCGGTCAACGAGGTGGTCCGGCAGTACGAGGAGCTGTACGGCACCGGGAGCGCCCCCAACCCGGCCGGCGCCGCCAAGCCGGTGCGCGGCGACGTCGAGGCCACCTCCTTCCTGCTCAGCCCCCCGCAGTGGTTGCTGGAGGCCGGGGCCGCCGCGGTCGCCGCCGAGGCCGACCGGATCGCCGAGCCGCCCGCGCCGCAGCCGCCCGCGCCCGTTGTGCCCGCTCCCGTCGCGCCCGGGCCGGTGCCGCCCGTGCCGCAGGCCGTGCAGCCTCCCGCACCCGTGCCGCTCGGCGCCACCCCGCCGTACCCCGCGCCCGGCGCGCCCGCCGCCCCCGCCGGGCCCGGCCCCGCGGTCAACTACGCGGCGACCATGCTCGCCACCGACGGCCCGCCCGGCCTGATGGGCCTGCCCGGCGCCCCCGGCCCCGGCGAACCGCTGCCCGGCGCCCCCGGCCTCCCCGGTGCCCCCGGCCCGCTCGGC
>NZ_JBSGET010000135.1:0-24207 GCF_053603035.1 Kitasatospora sp. NPDC004272
CCCGCCGCGTCCATCTCCCCCACCCCGCCCCGGCCCGACGCAGGCACCCCCAAGCCCCGCCGCCCCGGCCCGCCGCAGGCGACCCTCAGCCCGACGCAGGCTCCAACTCCACCCGGCCCGCCGCGTCCACCTCCCCCACCCCGCCCCGGCCCACCGCAGGCGCCCCCCCAGCCCCGCCACCCCGGCCCGCCGCAGGCGACCCTCAGCCCGACGCAGGCTCCAACTCCGCCCGGCCCGCCGCGTCCATCTCCCCCACCCCGCCCCGGCCCGACGCAGGCACCCCCAAGCCCCGCCGCCCCGGCCCGCCGCAGGCGACCCTCAGCCCGACTCAGGCTCCAACTCCACCCGGCCCGCCGCGTCGGAGAGTTTGATCAGGACCGCGGTGAGCAGCCAGTTCGCGGTGAGCGAGGAGCCGCCGGCGGCGAGGAAGGGCAGGGCCTTGCCGGTGAGGGGGATCAGGCCGGTGACGCCGCCGACGACCACGAAGACCTGGAGGGCGAGGGCCGCGGCCAGGCCGGTGGCGAGGAGCTTGCCGAAGGGGTCGGTGAGTGAGAGGGCGGTGCGCAGGGCGCGTTCGCAGAGGAGGGCGTAGAGCAGGAGGACGGCCATCGAGCCGGCCAGGCCGAGCTCCTCGCCGACGGTCGTGAAGATGAAGTCGCTGCGTCCGGCGAAGCCGATCAGGAAGGGGCGGCCCTGGCCGAGGCCGGTGCCGAGGACGCCGCCGGAGCCAAGGCCGAAGAGGGCCCGGGCGGGCTGGTCGGAGATCAGCGCCGGGTCGTGGACGGGCTGGTAGATGTCGAGGGGGTGCAGCCAGGCTTCCACCCGGCCGTGCACGTGGGGTTCGAGGTCGCCGACCACGGCCGCGCCGACGACGGCCATCAGCAGGCCGATCACCACCCAGCCGGTCCGTTCGGTGGCGGTGTAGAGCATCACCACGAAGACCCCGAAGAAGATCAGCGAGGTGCCGAGGTCGCGTTCGAAGACCAGGACCAGCAGGCTGACCACCCAGATCGCCAGCACCGGGCCGAGGTTGCGGCCGCGCGGCAGGCGCAGCCCCCAGACCCGGCGGCCGGTGAGGGCGAGGGCGTCCCGGTTGGCGGTGAGGTACCCGGCGAAGAAGACGGCGATGGCGACCTTGACGAACTCGTCCGGTTCGAAGGAGAGCCCGCCGAGGCGGATCCAGCGCTTGGCGCCGAGGGTGTCGCCGGGGAAGAAGGCGGGCGCGGCGAGCAGGACCAGGGCGACCGTCATGGTCAGGTAGACGTACTTCTGGAACAGCCGGTGGTGCCGGACCGCGACCAGGACGGCGGTGGCCAGCAGGACGGCGATCACCGTCCACCGCACCTGGGCGGGCGCGGCGGGGAGCTTCTGCCAGTCGCCCTTCGCGGCGTGCCAGAGCGCGTACGAGTGGTCGAGGCGGTCGAGCAGGGCGAGCCCGAAGCCGCTGAAGAAGACCGCGAGCGGCAGGATCAGCGGGTCCGCGTAGGGGGCGCGGCGGCGGACGGCGAGGTGGAGCAGCAGGGCGAGCGCGCCGAGGCCGGTGCCGTACGGGAGCAGGCCGGGCGGGAGGGTGCCGCGCAGGGCGAGGCTCGCGCTGGTCCAGGCGGCCAGGCAGACCGTCACCGCGAGGAGCAGCAGGAAGAGTTCGCGGTTGCGGCGGCGGGCGGCGAGGCGGCGGCCGGTGCTGCGCGGGGCGGCTTCCACCCGGTCTCCCCCACTCGGTAGATTCTACAGCGATGTAGACGTCGGAGCCGGGCCCGCGGTTCGCACCCGCTCCCCGTGACGACGCCCGGACGCCCCGCCCGGGTTGCACCGACCCGACCGACCCGACCGGCACCGAACCGATCGGCACCGACCAGATCGGCAGCGCGTCCGTCCGGCCCGTTCGAAGGAGTCCCCCGGCATGACCACCTACCCCGCGACCGTCGCGCCCTGGCACTGGTCGGCGCTGGCCGACACCTGGACCCTGGAACCGGCGGTCGCCGCGCTGTCCGCCGCGCTCGCGGCCGGCTACCTGCTGGGGGCGCGCAGGTACCGCGCGGGCGGGAACGGCCGCTGGCCCTGGTACCGCGGCGCGGCGTTCCTGGGCGGGCTGGCGGTCTGGGTCTGGACCGCCTGCTCGGGCCTGGGCGTGTACGAGCGGGTGCTGTTCACCGACCGGGCGGTGCAGCTGGTGCTGCTGCTGATGCTGGTCCCGATGCTGCTGGCGCTCGGCGCGCCGGTCTCGCTGCTGGCCGCCGCGCTGCCCGAGGAGGGCCGGGAACGGCTGCGCGCGGCACTGTCCGGCCGGGTCTCGCGGGTGCTGATGTTCCCGCTGGTGTCGACCGTGCTGCTGGTGGCGCCGCCCTGGCTGCTGTACTTCACGCCCTGGTACGCGCACACCCTGACCGACCCGCTCTGGAACACCGGCTTCCACCTGGTGCTGGTGCCGCTGGGCCTGCTCTACTTCTGGCCGCGGCTGCAACTGGACCCGGTCGCCCACGAGTACCCGCTGCTGATCGGCGTGGTGATCACCTTCGTCGAGGTGGTCTTCGACGCGGCCCTGGCGCTCGTCCTGCTGTACGGCGGCCACGTGGTCGCCGAGCCGTACTACGCGGAGCTGGGCCGCACCTGGGGGCCGACGCCCGCCCGGGACCAGTTCGTCGGCGGCAACGCGATCTGGATCCTCGGCGACCTGGTCGGCCTGCCCTTCCTGTGCGCGCTGGTCCGGCAGTTGATCGTCACCGGGCGGGCCGAGACGGCGGCGGTCGACGCGGCCCTGGACGCGGCGGCGGAGGCGAAGGCATCGGCGGTGCCGGTCGGGGCGGCAGGGGTGGACGGGGGTTCCGGGGCGGCGGAACCCGCCGGGGACCGGCCGTGGTGGCTGGATGACCCCAACCTGCGGCACCGCTACGGCGGTTGAGCGGAACGGGGGCGGGACAGGGGCGCGGACGGGGCGTGGGTGGGGCGCGGGTGGGACGCGGATCACAGCGGGTCGCGCCGCGCCGGGGAATGCGCCTGCGGGCGGCCGGGTTGCACCGGACGTACGGTTGAATACCCAGGGGGGTATGAACGAGAGAGGTTCGACGACATGGCGAACGGCATCACCGCCACGCTGACCGGCACCCCCTTCGCGGAGGCCGCCGACCGGGTCCGCGCGGCCCTGGCCGAGCAGGGCTTCGGCGTGCTCACCGAGATCGACATGACGGCCACCCTGCGCGCCAAGCTCGGCGTCGAACTGGAGGACTACCTGGTCCTCGGCGCCTGCAACCCCCCGATCGCCCACCGCGCCCTGGAGGCCGACCGCCGGATCGGCCTGCTGCTGCCCTGCAACGTGGTGCTGCGCGCCGTCCCCGAGGGCGTCCTGGTCGAGGCCATGGACCCGCAGCTGATGGTGCGGTTCACCGGACGGCCCGAGCTCGCCGAGGTCGCGGACGAGGCGGCCGTCCGCCTGCGCGCGGCGGTCGCCTCGCTGGGCGACTGACCGGCCGAACGGCCACCCGCCCGGGCCCTCGGACACCCCCGGGGCACTGTTCGTTCCCGCGCACCCGGGCCTCCCCCGTCCCCGTTATCCGATCGGAAGGAACCACCACCATGTGTCGTCGCGTCAGCTGCAAGTCCTGCGGCAAGCCGAGTTTCGCCGGGTGCGGCATGCACGTCGAACAGGTCCTGGCCGGGGTCCCGAAGTCGCAGCGCTGCTCGTGCGCGGCGGACGCCAAAGCGGCCAAGGCGGCGAAGGCGGGCGGGGAGGCCGGGTCCTGGTTCTCCCGGCTGTGGCGCCGGAACTGACCCCGGGCGGGCACCGTCCGGGGCGGCCGGCAGGATGACCGCACCCGCCGGGCCGCCGCCCCGCCGACCGGCGAGGACGCATGAGCGACCGCCGCGACCGGGCAGTTCAGCCCTCGCGGAGCAGGGCGGGGAGTTCGGCGAGGGACCGCACCCGGGGGACGTCGGTGGGGACGTCGACGGGGAGTTCGGCGGGCGGTTCGGCGCCCGGGGCGGGCGGGCGGTCGAGCCAGATGCCGAGCAGTCCGGCGGCGGTGGCGGCGCGGGCGTCCAGGTCGAGGCGGTCGCCGACGTACGCGGTGCGTTCGGGGGCGGTGCCCAGGGCGCGGCAGGCCAGGTGGAAGATCTCCGGGTCGGGCTTGGCGCGGCCCGCCTCGCCCGAGGCGGTGGTGTGCGGGGCGAGGGCGGCCAGGCCGATGGCGCGCAGTTTGTCGCGCTGGGTGCCGCCCTCGCCGTTGGTGATCACGCCGAGCCGCCGGGAGGTACCCAACTCCCTTATCGTGTCGGTCACTTCGGGGTAGGCCCGCCAGGACTCGCGGTAGCGCCGCAGGTAGCCGGCGAACCAGTCGTCGGCCCGTTCGGCGGACCACCGGCCGAGGCCGAGGTACGCGGCCAGCGCGAGCGCCCGGGTGCGGCGCTGCCCCTGGACGGTCAACTCGCCCGCCAGGTAGCGGTCGTACTCGATGCGCTCGATCCGGCGCCAGAACCGCAGCACCTCGTCCCGGTCGAAGTCCGTTGGGACTGTGGCGGGTTCGCCGTCGGGGGCGGGCCCGGACAGTTCCGCCGCGACCCCGGCCAGGACGGCCGCCTCGGCCGCCGCGTCGTGGTCCATCAGCGTGCCGTCGAGGTCGAAGAGCACCGTGTCGATCACCATCGCCCCAGCCTATGCGGCGCCGCCGCCGGTCGTGGCCGGTCGGTCGGTGCGGCTACTCGGTGAACGACGTGAAGGAGCGGGCCTCGTCGAACCGGCGGGCGGCGAGGTGGTCGTTGCGGATCACGAAAGACGTCTCGTAGAGCCCGTCCTGCCTGCTGAACCGGGCGAGCTGCGTCCACTCGCGCCGGTCCACCCCCATCCTCTCCTCCGGGGTGCCCTCCGGGGAGCCGGCGTCCTCGGTGTATCCGCCGACGGTCAGGTAGGAGAAGCCCCGGGGCGTCGGCCAGAGCTCCGCGACCAAGGCACGGAGCTCCTCCTTGTGCGGCAGGGCGCAGTCCTCGTACTCCTGGCTGTCCGACACCCGGGGCTCGTGCCCGGACCAGGGCAGGACCGGCACCACGGTGGCGAAGAGCCAGGTCCGCTCCCGGGTGAAGGGGGCCTCGGTGCTCCCTACGGGTTCGGCACCCTCGGGTTCCTCCGCCTCCACGGTCTCGGCTCCGGCCGGCACGTACACGACCCGCGCATGCTTCTGCTCCTCGGCGATGTTGGTGGCATCGTCGTCGGACCAGGAGTGCGCCTCGTACGCGGGCTCGTGGTCCAGGAAGAAGAGCAGCGAGCCGTACGCGGGCAGGGCGAGGCCGTCGACCCGGGGCAGCGCCGCGCAGTCGTACGAGGTGACGAACGGCAGCGGCGCCCGCTCGGTGGACGGCCACTGCGTGCCCACCGGCAGCCGGGGCAGTCCGCGGAACTGCCCGACCGGAACGCCGTCGAAGCGCGGGCCCGTCCGGATCTCGAAGCGCAGCAACTCGGCGAACTCGCCGATCTCGTCCGCCGGGAGGCCCCGCTCGATCGCCGCTTGCCGGAACCGTCGTTGGTAGTCCATGGCGAGGATGGTGCCAGAGCCCTGCGACACCGCGGCCACCGGTGCTCAGCCGGCGGAACGCGCTCGCGGGGGACCGTCGTTCGCCGGGCCCGCGCCGGGGCTCCCGCCGCGCTCGATCTCCAGCAGGACGTCGATCAGGTGCTCGGGGCCGGCCCGGTGGGCGGGGTGGGCCTCGGTGCGGACGGCGACCGGGCGCCAGTGGCCGGCGGGGGCGGGGGCGAAGTCCAGCGCCCAGAGTTCGCGGCCGGTGTCGGCGCGGTGCAGGTGCAGGGTGCCCTCGGCGGTACGGGTGAGCCAGTGGTCGGTGCGCAGGCCGCGGCGGTAGCGGTGCCACTGCCGGTCGGACCAGCGCAGGTCCGGGACGGGGTGGGGGCGCGGCAGGCTCATCGGGGCGAGGCCTGCGGGGGCGGGGCGCAGCGGCGGCGGGAACGTCCAGTCGGGCAGCGGTTCGCGGGCGGCCAGCCAGTGCGCGGGGATGCCCGCACTGCCGCTGCGGGCGGCGACCACGCCGCCGGTGATCGCGGCGACCGTGTCGACGTCGCCGCCCGCGCCGATCGCGGCCCACACCGCGGCCGGGTAGTCGGTGAGCCAGTGGGCGGCGCACCACAGCGCGTACGGAACGGTGTCGGCGGCGCTGGTGCGGCTGCCGTTGCCGAGCAGGGCGGCCGCCGCGCCCGGGTCGGAGCGGTCGGTGAGCCGGGCGGCCTCGGTCAGGCCCCGGCGGACGGGGCCGGCCGGGGTCAGGTCGGCGACGGCCCGCAAGTAGCCCGCCGGCGTGGTGGGTTCGGTGCGGGCCCGGACGGCGAGGGCGGCGGCGACGGCCACCGCGATCGCGCCGTCCACGGCCTGCGGGTGGGTGTGCGTGGTGACGGCGGTGTCGGCGGCCGGGCGGACGGCGGCGGCCGGGTCGGCGGCGTGGCCGGCGCCGAGCGGGGCCACCCGCATCGCCGCGCCGTTGCCGAACGAGCCCTGGCCGTCGAAGAGTTCGGCGGCCAGCCGGCGGGCGTCGCCGCCCTCCCGGATCAGCCGGAGCATCCGGTTGGCGGCCGGGCCGTAGCCCCGGTCGAAGTCGTGCCGGCGGGCGAAGGCGTGGGTGAGGTCGAAGGTGTCGATGCTGCCGCGCTCGCGCAGGGCGGCGTACACCGAGCAGGCCATCTCGGTGTCGTCGGTCCACGGCCACGGGCCGGGCGGTTCGGTGCGGGCGTCGAGGTGGGTGCGGGCGGTGGCGGGCACGAAGAACTGGGCGCCGAGCGCGTCGCCGACGGAGAGGCCCTGGAGGGCGTCGAACGCGGGGTCACGGGAGGAGTCGGTCATACGTGCCCCATCGGAGCGCGCGGGCGGGGCGGCTGTCAAGTCCCGGGCCGATCGGGCGGGTTCGGAGGGGCCGGCCCCGGGCCGATCGGGCAGGTTCGGGGCGCTCGGGCGGGTCCGGGCGGGTTCGGGCCGGTTCGGGCGGGCGAGCTGCGATGATCGGTCGGTACGGCCGTCGTACCCGAAAGGTGGTTCCCCGTGGTCGGTGCGGTGCTGATCGTCGTCCTGCTGCTGGTGGTCGGCGGGTGCGGCTGCGTGGTGTGGGCCGAACGCGGCGGCCCCGGCTGGGTGCGGGGCGTCGCCCGGGTCACCCTCGGCGCGGGCCGGGTGGCCCGCTGGGCGCACCGGAACCGGAACCGGCGGCTGGTCTCCGGGAGCTCCGGCAGCACGGACGGGAATTCCTGAACGTCCGTCAATTCGCCTGGCGGGAGCGGTCGTCAGCCGGTCAGGCCCAGCGGGTCGGGGGCGTCGGCGAGCAGTTCGGGCCCGTTCGCGGAGACCCGGTTGACGGTCGTCGGGACGGCCCGGACCAGCAGGTCGCCGTCGGCGGGGCGGTGCAGCAGCCCGTGCAGGTCGGCCCGGTCGGTGTTCGCCGGGTCGAGCCAGTCGGCGAGTTCCGCGCGGGTGACCAGCATCGGCATCCGGTCGTGCACCCGCCCCGCCCGGTCGGTGGCGTCGGTGGTGAGGATCGTCGCGGTGGCCAGCCAGGCCGCCGGGTCGTCCTCCGGGACGCTCGCGTCCCGCCAGAACTCGTACAGCCCGGCCATCAGCATCACCTCGCCGGTGGCGAGGAAGTACGGCTGCTTGTACGCCTTGCGGCCGTCGGCGGCGGGCACCGGGCGCCACTCGTAGTAGCCGTCGGCCGGGATCACGCAGCGCCGCTTGGCGAACGCCCGGCGGAACGAGGGCTTCTGGTCGGCGGTCTCCGAGCGGGCGTTGATCAGCCGGGCCGCGCCCGAGCGGTCCTTCGCCCAGGACGGCACCAACCCCCAGCGCAGCACCCGCAGTTGGCGCTCCACCTCGCCGGTTTCGGCGTCCACCCGCTCCAGCACGGCGGAGACCGGATCGGTCGGGGCGACGTTCCAGCTCGGCGCCAGCGCCTCGGTCGGGTCCCAGCTGGTCACGCCGAGCAGCGGGACCAGCTCGGCGGAGGGGGTGGTGGAGACGAAACGGCCGCACATGCGTCCCAGCCTGCCACCGACCCCCGACAACCGCACCCGCCGACACCCGGCGCGGGAGGGATCAGGAGTAGAAGTTGCGCTCCCAGCGGTGCCCGGCCAGCACCTTCAGCCGCTCCTCCGCCAGCGGGACGCCGTCGCCGACCGCCGCGTTGCGCTCGACGTTGCGCACCGAGCGCATGCCCGGGATGACCGTCGACACGGCGGGCGCGCTGAGCACGAACCGCAGCGCGGTCTCGGCGAGCTGCTCCTCGGGGATGCCCAGGTCGGCAGTGAGCGCGGCGACCCGGCGGGCCACCTGGGCGGGCCGGTCGCCGCGGAAGTACCGGCGCCGGAAGTCGCCCTCCGGGAAGGTGGTGTCGGCGGTGATCCGGCCGGTCAGGCCGCCCTCGTCCAGCGCGACCCGGACGACCACCCCGACGCCGTGCTCCTGGCAGGCCGGGAACAGCTCGTCCAGCGGCGACTGGTCGAACACGTTGAAGATCACCTGGACCGCGTCCACCTCGCCGCTGCGCACCAACTCGACGGCGGTGTGCGGCTCGTGGTCGTTGATCGAGACGCCGAACAGGCCGATCAGGCCCTCCCGCTTCAGCTCCCGGACGGTCTCCAGCCAGTCGCCGCGCCCCAGCCACTCGTCGCTCCACACGTGGAACTGCAGCAGGTCGAAGCGCTCCAGGCCGCTGGCGGCCAGCGAGGTCTCCAGGCTCGCCCGGATGTGCGCGCCCGGGAAGGTCTCCACCGGGTCGACCCCGCGCCCGGCCGGCCACTGCCCGTTCAGCGGCGGCACCTTGGTCGCCACCAGCACCCGCTCGCCGTTGGCCGCCCGCTCCCGCACCACCCGCCCGACCAGCCGCTCACTCTCCCCGTAACCCCGGGCCGTGTCCACGAAGTTGACCCCGAGGTCGATCGCCCGGTGCAGCGCCGCCAGCGAATCCTCCTCCCGCGCCCCCACCCAGCTGGACGCCCCGATCCCCCACGCCCCGTACCCGACCTCCGACACCTCGACGCCACTGCGCCCGAGCGCGCGGTACTCCATCCGTGGTCCTCCTGGTTCGAACCGACCGTTCCGGGAGGTGACCCTAGGCGGCGGAGCGGGCGGCCGCCAGGGGGTTACGGGGCGGGCAGGTGGAGTTCGGCGACCAGGTCATTCCCGGGGCTGCGCACCGTGGTAGTGGGTGTGGTTGCCGCCGTTGACGTTGCCGGCCTGGAGGGTGATGCCTTGGTGCAGGCCGCCGCTCATCGTGTTGGTGGTGTTGATGATGGTGGTGGTGCCCGCCAGCGCCGCCTGGGCCTGGCCGTGCCAGTCCTCCAGCGCGAGTTCGAACTCCGGGTCCGCCGCGGCCCGGTTGTCCAGCACCCGTTCGAGCCGGACGGCCAGTTCGGCGTTCTGCGGGTCGGCTTCCAGGGCCGCCAGTTCGGCTTCCCCGCTGCTGCGTCCCGCGCGCTGGAACGGGCGCCGGACGAGGGCGACCAGCGCGTTCCAGCTCTGCTTGCCGAGTTCTCCGCCCGCGCCTCCGGCCATCGCCGCCAGCGATCCCAGCAGAATCGGGTCCATCGTCCGCCCCTCCCCCTCCGGCTGCCGCCCCGGTCGGGCGGGCTGCCAGATTACACTCCGCGTTGTGTCCCTCACCCGTGCTTCGCAAGCTTCCGCCCGCCGATGACGGCCGCCGGTCCGCTGGCCGCGCTCGGCCCGTACTTCGCGGTGCGCTCCGATCCGTCCCCGCCGCCGGGGTTCCGGCCGCTGGCCGAACTGTACGGGGAGCGGGGCCCGTTGGCGGCGCGGGTCGCCGAGGTGGCCCGGGTGCTGGGGACGGCAGAGGTCCGGGTGGCGGCGTCGACGGCGCACCTGGGGCTGGCGGCGCGGCTGTGGTCGGTGGCGCTGGGGGCGGCGGTGGTGACGGGCCGGGTGCCGGAGTGGGGCGGGGCGTGGTTCGCGCTGCCGCCGCAGGGGCCGTTCGACCTGTGGGTGCCCGCGGGGGCGGCCGGTCCGGCGGCCGGCGTCGAGATGCTGGAGAGGACCGTGCTGGACGGGCAGTTGGCGCCGTTGGCGGCGGCGGTGCGGGCCGTCGCGCCGCTGGCGCCGGGGCTGCTGGCGGGCAACGCGGCGTCCGCGCTGGTGGGCGCGGCCCGGCAGTTGGGGTCGGTGCCGCAGTTGCGCGGACCGGCCGCCGCGCTGACGAGGGAGTTGCTGGCCCGTCCGGCGCTGGCGGGTGCGGGCACGGTGACGGCGCCCGGCGGTCCGCTGGGGTTCCGCCGGGCGTCGTGCTGCCTGTACTACCGGACGCCGGGCGGCGGCCTGTGCGGTGACTGCGTGTTCACCCGGGCTCCGGGAGGCTGATCAGTCACGGGCGGCCAGGTCGAGCGCGATGTCGATGATCATGTCCTCCTGGCCGCCGACCAGGCGGCGGCGTCCGCACTCCATCAGGATGTCGCGGATGTCGACGCCGTACTGCCCGGCGGCCCGTTCGGCGTGCCGCAGGAAGGAGGAGTAGACGCCGGCGTAGCCGAGGGTGAGGGTCTCCCGGTCGACCCGGACCGGGCGGTCCTGGAGCGGGCGGACCAGGTCGTCGGCGGCGTCCTGGAGCTTGAACAGGTCGCAGCCGTGCTCCAGTTCGGACAGGTCGGCGACGGCGACGAACGCCTCCAGCGGGCAGTTCCCCGCGCCCGCGCCGTGGCCGGCCAGCGAGGCGTCGACCCGGACGGCGCCGTGCTCGACGGCGGTGAGCGAGTTGGCGACCGAGAGCGAGAGGTTCTCGTGGGCGTGGATGCCGATCTCGGTGCCGGGGTCGAGGACGTCCCGGTAGGCGCGGACCCGGGCGGCGACGTCCTTCATGGTGAGCCGGCCGCCGGAGTCGGTGACGTAGACGCAGTGCGCGCCGTAGCCCTCCATCAGCTTGGCCTGCCGGGCGAGTTCCTCGGGCGGCGCCAGGTGGGAGAGCATCAGGAAGCCGGAGACGTCCATGCCGATCTCGCGGGCGGCGGCGATGTGCTGCGCGGAGATGTCGGCCTCGGTGCAGTGGGTGGCGACCCGGACCGAGCGCACGCCGAGGTCGTAGGCCCGCTCCAGTTCGTGGATGGTGCCGACGCCGGGCAGCAGCAGGGTGGTCAGCCGGGCCCGCTTGAGCACCGAGGCGGCGGCCTCGATCCACTCCCAGTCGCGGTGCGAGCCGGGCCCGTAGGTGAGCGAGCCGCCCGCGAGGCCGTCGCCGTGGGCGACCTCGACGGCGTCGACGCCCGCCTCGTCGAGCGCGGCGACGATCCGCTTGACGTCGGCGGGGGTGATCCGGTGCCGGACGGCGTGCATGCCGTCGCGCAGGGTGACGTCCTGGACGAAGATCGGGGTGCTCACGGCTGGTCCGCCTTCCGGGCTGCGATGCGCTCGGCCACCCGCAGGGCGGCGGAGGTCATGATGTCGAGGTTGCCCGCGTACGCCGGGAGGTAGTGCGCGGCGCCCTCGACCTCCAGGAACACCGACACCTGGTGGGTGGGGCGCGGGGCGCCGTCGGCCAGCAGGGTGTGCACGGGCTGGTCGGCGTCGACGGGGGTGATCTGCACCTGCTGCTTGAGCCGGTAGCCGGGGACGTAGCCGGCCACCTCGGCGACCATCCGCTGGACGCTGCGCCGGATCTCCTCGTGCTGTTCCCCGTCCGGGGCGTCGACCAGGGCGAAGACGGTGTCGCGCATGATCAGCGGGGGTTCGGCCGGGTTGAGGACGATGATCGCCTTGCCGCGTTCGGCGCCGCCGACCTCGACGATCGCGGCCGAGGTGGTCTCGGTGAACTCGTCGATGTTGGCCCGGGTGCCGGGGCCGGCGGAGCGGCTGGCGATCGAGGCGACGATCTCGGCGTAGCGCACCGGGGCGACCCGGGAGACCGCGGCGACCACCGGGATGGTGGCCTGGCCGCCGCAGGTGACCATGTTGACGTCGGGCGCGTCGAGGTGGTCGTCCAGGTTGACGGCGGGGACGACGTACGGGCCGATGGCGGCCGGGGTGAGGTCGATCAGCCGCTTGCCGTGCGGCAGCAGCCGGGCCGCGTGGTGCTGGTGGGCCTTGGCGGAGGTGGCGTCGAAGACGATGCCGATCTCGTCGAACTCGGGGAGGGCGAGCAGCCCTTCGACGCCCTCGGCGGTGGTGGTGAAGCCGAGGCGGCGGGCCCGGGCCAGGCCGTCGGAGTCGGGGTCGATGCCGACCACGGCGCCCACGGCGAGGTGCTGCGAGGTCCGCATCACCTTGATCATCAGGTCGGTGCCGATGTTGCCCGACCCGATGATCGCGACCTTCGTCCTGGTCATCGCTGTGCTCCTTCGGTGGGTCCGCTGAGGGTGAACCGGACGGTGCCGAGCGGGGCGACGGCCGCCTCGACGGTGCTGCCGGGCTCGACGGCGCGCATCGGGCCGAGCGCGCCGGAGAGCACGACCTGCCCGGCCCGCAGCGGGTCGCCGAGGTCGCGGGCCTGCCGGGCCAGCCACTGCAGGGCGAGCAGCGGGTCGCCCAGGCAGGCGGCGCCGTCCCCGGTGGAGACCTGCTCGCCGTCGACGCTCATGGTCATCACGGCCTCGCGTGGCTCGAAGGCGTCCGGTCCGTCGAGCCGGCGCTGTTCGGTGCCGAGCACGTAGGCGCCGGCGGAGGCGTTGTCGGCGACGGTGTCGGCGAAGCTGATGTCCCAGCCGGCGATCCGGCTGCCGCAGACCTCGATCGCGGCGACGGCGTGGTCGACGGCGGCGCGGACCTGTTCGAGCGAGAGGTCGCCGTCGGCGAGGTCGGCGCCGAGGACGAAGGCGATCTCCGCCTCGGCGCGCGGCTGGAGGATCGATCCGGCCGGGACGGCGGCCCCGTCCGGGTACTGCATGTCGGCGAACAGGACGCCGAAGTCGGGCCGGTCGACGCCGAGTTGGGCCTGGACGGCGGGTGAGGTGAGGCCGATCTTGCGCCCCGCCACCCGGCCGCCGCCGGCGGTGCGGGCCCGGACGACGCGCTGCTGCACGGCGTAGGCGGCGTGCACGTCGGTGCGGCCGATCAGGTCCCGCACGGGCGGGCACGGGACGCCGGTGGCCTGGGCCGCCAGCAGGCGGTCGGCGGCGGCGGTGACGGCGGCGGTGACGGCGTCCGGCTCGGTGGCGTCCGGGGCGGCGGCCCGGGTGTCGGTGGTCATCTGGTGCTCCGGTGGCCTCAGTTGTGGGTGACGAAGTCGGTCACCAGGCGGTTGAACTCGTCGGCGTGCTCCAGCTGGGCCCAGTGGCCGCAGCGGTTGATCAGGTGCGCGCGGGAGTTCGGGATGTTGGCGGCCAGGAACAGCGAGGACTCGAAGGAGACCACCCGGTCGTCGCGGCCGTGGATCAGCAGCGCGGGCGCGGTGATCCCGGAGACCTTCGCCAGGTCGAGCCAGATCGGGATCGGCGCCTTCGGGGCGACGGCGGCGATGTTGGCCAGGTGCTCGGGGCGGCGCAGCGCGGCCTCGGAGCGCAGTGCGCACAGTTCGGGGGTGGCGAACCGGGCCTGGTCGTAGACCATGACCTCGACCAGCCGGCGCATGCCCTCGGGGGAGGCGTCCGAGTACGTCTCGTACATGATCTTCAGGCCCTCGGTGGGGCCGCCGCCCGCGCCGAACAGGAAGGGCTTCATCTGGATCGGCGGGCCCATGGTGATCAGGTGGGAGACCCGCTCGGGGCGCTCGACGGCGAGGCGCAGCGCGGTGTGGCCGCCCATCGAGTTGCCGACGAACGCGGCCCGCTCGACGCCCATCGCGTCGAGGAGCTGGCAGACGGCGTCGACGTGGTCGTAGGTGGCGAAGTCGACCGGGTCGGAGTCGCCCCAGCCGGGCAGGTCGGGGGCGATCACCCGGAAGTGCCGGGACAGCGCCTCGATGTTGGGCGAGTAGTTGCTCCAGCCGGTGGCGCCGGGGCCGCCGCCGTGCAGCAGCACCACCGGGTGGCCCTGCCCGGCCTCGTGGACCCGGATGTTCCAGTCCTTCGTGCGGACGTACTTCGCGATGTCGTGCGACTGGAGTGCCATCAGTGCTCGCTCCCGGGGAGGTGGTTGGTGCGGGGGGCCTGGCCGAGCAGGTCGTGGACCAGCTCCGGCGGGCGGTGGCCCCAGCTGTGCAGGCGGTCGAGGGTGGTGACCTGCCAGGTGGCGTCGTCGATCAGCAGGCCGCCCCAGCCGTACTCGACCGAGAAGCCGGACGGGGTGCGGACGTAGAAGCTGAACATGTGGTCGTTGGGGTGCATGCCGAGCGTCATCTCGAACGGCTGCTTGGCGTCCATGCACCGGTCGTAGGCGCGGCCGACGTCGCGGATGTCGGTGACCTCGACCATGAAGTGGTGGGTCTTCCTGGGGTGCGGCATGTCGCCGAACGCGACGCTGTGGTGGCGCGGGTTGCAGTGCAGGAAGATCAGGTCGGCGAAGACGCCGGGGGCCAGCTCCTCGACGATCAGGTCGCTGATCCGGAAGCCGAGCAGGTCCTGGTAGAAGGCCAGGTACTCCGCGCGCTCGACGCCCTTGGAGAGCAGCACGTGGTGGCCGGCGCCGCCGGTGCCGGTGACGAAGGAGCCGAGCAGGGCCTCCGAGCGGAACGGGGTGCCGGCGTCGGCGAGGCCGGTGACCAGCTCGACCGGGTTGCCCATCGGGTCGGTGACCTTGACCAGGCGCTCGACCCGGCGGGCCGCGGCCTCGGCGGCGCTGCCCTCGGCGACCGGGACGCCGGCCGCGGCGAGCCGGCCGGCCAGCGCGTCCAGCGCCTCGGCGGACTCGACCTGGTAGCCGCTGGCGACCAGGTCGTCGGCGGGGCCCTCGGTGACGATCCAGCGGTGCGCCTTCTCGTCGGTGCGCAGGGTGAAGCCGTCGGCGGTGCGCTCGCCGATCTGCATGCCGAGCAGCGTCACGCCGAAGTGCTCCCAGTCGGCGAGGTCGCCGACCTCGTAGACGACGTACGCGAGTTCCTGCACTCCGGTCACGGGTGCCTCCTTCTTCGGTGGCCGCGTCACAGCGCGGGGACGGTCAGGTCGGTGCGGTCGGCGGCGGCGACGAACTTGTCGGGGCGGACGGCGACCGCGCGGGCGCCGTAGCGGGCCAGCCAGGGCAGCAGGGTGTCCTCCAGGTCGACCAGTTCGTCCGGCCCCCGGGTGTGGGCGGTGCGCGGGCGGACGGCGAGGTAGTGCGCGCCGAGGGCGTCCCACTGGGCCTTCTGCCCGGGGGTGAGCAGGGTGGCGGGGTCGAGGTCGGCGCCGAGCAGCACGAAGCCGTCGGGCAGCAGGTCGTCCAGGCGGGCCATCCGGCCGACGGTGTCGCCGCAGACGGGCTGCGGGAGCATCCGGCCGACGGCGCTGGCGTCGCCCCGTTCGCCGCGCAGCCAGCCGGCGGCGAGGACGGGCGGGGCGGTCAGCGGGGGCTCCCAGGGGGTGACGGTGTTCGCGGGGACGGCGTTCATCGCCGCCACCTCCTCCTCGGTGGCCTCCTGCTTGATGACCCGGCCGAGGCCGACCGCGAGGTGGGTGTAGAAGTCGGCGCTAGGGCGGCGTTCGGCCTCGTAGGTGTCGAGCCAGCGCTCGTCGAGGGTGCCGTCGACCACCCGGGCGAGCTTCCAGCCCAGGTTGTGGGCGTCGCGCATGCCGGTCTGCATGCCGGCGCCGGCCCACGGCGGCATCAGGTGACAGGCGTCCCCGGCGAGGAAGACCCGGCCGCGGCGCCAGGTCTCGGCGGCGCGGACGTGGTGGCGGTAGAAGGCGTACTGGTGGATGTCGACGTCCTCGGGGGTGACGCCGAGGGCCCGCAGCAGCGGCCAGACCTGTTCGTCGGTGGCGAAGTCGGCCTCGGTCTCGTCGGCCTTGAGCGGGATCTCCCAGCGGTGGTTGCCCGCGGAGAGGGCGATGTCGACGACGGGGCGCTCGCGGTCGGTCCAGAAGGTGAGGAAGTCGCGGTCGGGCCACCAGCGCTTGACCTTGCAGTCGATGACGATCCACAGCGTCTCGACGGTGTCGCCGAGCATCGGGATGCCGAGCGTCTTGCGGGTGGCGCTGGAGCCGCCGTCGGCGGCGATCGCGTACCGGGCGCGGGTGGTGGTCTCGGCACCGCTCTCCCGGTCGCGGGCGGTGATCGTCACGCCGTGGGCGTCCTGCTCGACGGCGGTGACCTCGGTGCCGTAGCGCACCTCCAGCCCGGGCAGTTCCTCGCCGCAGCGGCGGAGCTCGGCCTCCATCGCGGGCTGGTAGATGTTGTAGAACCGCGGGCGGGTGTTGCGGGTGCCGAGGGTGGACGGCGGGTGCTCGACCCGCATGACCTCCTGGCCGCCGTAGGTGACCCAGCGCAGGGCGCGCTGCGGCTCGATCACCTTCTCGATCCGCTCGTCGAGGCCGAGCTCCTGGAAAATCCGCATGGTCCAGTCGTTGACGGTCACCGCGCGGGCCCGGGCGTAGATGTCCCGGTCGCGTTCGAAGGCGGTGACGCGGGCGCCCTTGGCGGCCAGGGTGAGTGCGCCGACGAGGCCGGTGGGGCCGTAGCCGATGACCGCCACGTCCGTGTCGTAACCGTGCGGTTCGTCTGCGTCGCATCCGGCTGGTCTGTCGTTGGTCATGCCGATCTCCAGTGATCGTGCCGAACTTTTGGACCGATCGTTCCGTCCAGAACTGGAGGCTGGCACGACCCGGGCGGCACGTCAAGAGGTCGCTCACCTGCCGTTCACCACGGCGGGGGGACCCGGACGCCCGCCGCGGGCCCTAAAATCACCGGGTGAAGAGTGGGACGAAGGCAGGCAGCGGGGAATCGCCCGAACCGCCGACCGGCAACCGGCGCGGGCGGCGCTCCAAGGAGGAGATCCTCGACGCGACGGCCCGGGTGATGGCCCTGCGCGGCTACGCGGGCACCACCATCTCGACCATCACCGCCGAGACCGGCCTGCCGCGCAGCGCGATCTACCACCACTTCCACTCCAAGGGCGGCCTGCTCTCCGCCGTGATGGCCCGCGGCGCCGGGGAGTTCTTCGCCGCCATGCGCGCCGCGCACAGCGATCCCCCGGCGGGCGGCACGCACCGCGACCGGATGGCCTGGTACCTCGACCGGACCGCCCGAGTGTTCACCGCCAACCCGGAGTTCATGCGGCTGCACTTCCTGCTGATGCTCAGCGACGAGGCCGCCGAGGCCGAAGTCGCCGAGATGAACCGGCAGGTGCGCGACGAGGGCCGGGCCTACATGCGGGTGATGATCGCCTCCGCCTTCGCCGACCAGGGCCCCGAGGTCGCCCGGGCCGTCGCCGAGGAACTCGACTACTTCACGATCGCCGGCTTCGACGGCGCCTTCATCGCCGCCCAGGCCGACCCCGGACGCACCATCGCCGCCCAGATGGCCCACCTCACCGACGCCATGGTCGCCCTCGGCGAAGCCGCCGTCGCCCGCCACAAGTCCCCCGGCCCGCAAGCGGGTTGACCTGCGGGAACCGATCGGGTCCCCGGGCCGTCGAAGCCCCGGAGACCGACCCCGCCGGGGCCGGACCGGGAGCACGAGAGGCACCACCATGCACCGAACGGGCCGGACGCCCCTGCTGGCCGGGGCGGCACTCGCCCTCGCCGCCGCCGCGGCGGGCTGCACGGCGGACGCACCGAAGCAGCAGGCCGCCGAAGTCCGCACCGACGCCCAGCAGTTGACCAGGTGCGCGACCCTTCCGGCCGAAGCCGACAGCGTCCACTGGACGTACCGCGCCCTCGGCACCCCGGACTCCCGCGTCCCCGGCCCCACCGACTACGGGCTCGACGGCCTCGCCCGCCTGGCCGCCGGCGAGGCCGCCCGCCTGCGCGGGAGCGCCACCTGGACGCCCGCCCCCGACGACCGGCAGCCGCCCGCCGAACTGGCCGCCCTGCTCGACCACCCGGTCTCCGGCTGGCTCCGCACCCCGGCCCTGGACGACGAGTCCTCCTCCGGCACGCCGCACTTCCTGCTGGACCCGGACACCGGCACCCTCTACTTCTGGGCGGTCAACCCGCACTGCCAGGGCTGACCACGGAGACGGAACCGGACCGCGCGGGCGCCGACTGCGGCTCCTGGCAAGGCACATGACGGAACGTCAGTTTGGCGGCGGTTGGGCGGCGGTTGCTACCGGTCGGCGAGCCGGGCCTTCTTGACCCTGTTGCCGCAGGTGTTCATCGAGCACCAACGGCGGTTCGCACCACGGCTGGTGTCCAGGAAGAGGCCGGCGCAGCCGGGGCCCTCGCAGGCTTTGACCCGGTCGCGCTCGGGGCCGCCGAGCACCCGGACGGCGTCGGCGGCGAGCACGGCGAGCGCGTCCGCCACCGGGTGCTCCGCGCCCAGGCGCCAGAGCGCGAGCCCGTCCTCGCCGAGGGCGGGCTCCGGCCGCCCGGCGGCCGCGGCCGCGTTCAGGACCGCCGCGTCCCCGGGGTCGGGGCGCCGGGCGGCGGCGACGGCCAGCCCCGCCCGGTAGAGCGCCTCGCGCAGGGCGAGCGCGGCACGGAGATCGGCGGGCGAGACCCCGGGCACGTCGAGCCCCGCCGCGTGCAGCCAGAGCGCGAGCCGGTCGGGGCCGGTGAGCCGCTCCAGGGGCGCCGCGCCGGCCCGGTCGCTCACCGTGGCGGTGAAGCGGAACGCCAGCACCTCGTTGTCCAGCCGGAACAGTCGACGGGCCTCCACGGCCGCTCCTTCCTGCGGGTACCACCACCGGTCCGACTGAACCATCTTAGCCGGTTCGACAAACGGGTCGCCCTGCGCCACCATGTGAACCGTCTTAGCCGGTTCATGTGGAGGAGGTCGTGCGATGGGCGAGGTCGCGGTCATCGGTCTGGGCGGAATGGGGCGGGCGATCGCGCGCAACCTGCTGCGGGCGGGCCACCGGACCGTGGTGTGGAACCGGTCGGAGGGGCCCGCGGAGGAACTCGAACGGGACGGCGCTCACCGGGCCGGCTCCGTGGCGGAGGCCCTGCGGTGCCCGGTGGTGTTCTCGGTGCTGTCCGACGACGCCGCCTTCACCGAGACCTTCCTGGACTCCGGCGTCCTGGCGCAGGCCGGCCCCGGCACGGTCCACGTCAACGTGGCCACGGTCAGCGTCGAACTGTGCCGCCGGGCCGCGACGGCGCACGCCGGGCACGGGCTCGGCTACGTCGCCGCCCCGGTGTTCGGCCGGGTCGACGTCGCGGAGGCCGGCGCGCTGAACGTCCTGGCGGCGGGCGAGCCCGAACTCGTCGACCGGGCACAGCCGTTCTTCGACGCGATCGGCTCGCGCACCTGGCGCTTGGGCGAGCGGCCCGAGCAGGCCAACACCGTCAAGATCCTGGGCAACTACCTGATCGCCTGCACGATCCAGTCGCTCGGCGAGGCGGTCAGCGTCGCCGACGCGGCCGGCGCCGACCCGGAGCAGTTCGTCGAACTGCTGACCTCGACGCTCTTCCCCGGCCCCGTCCACGCCGGCTACGGATCGATGATCGCCCGGCGGACGTACCGGCCGGCCCGGTTCAGCACCGTGCTCGGCCGCAAGGACCTGCACCTCGCCCTGGACGCGGCGGCCGGCCAGGGCGTCCCGCTGCCGTTCGGCGACCTGCTCGCGGGCGTGTTCGACCGGGCGATCGCCGACGGCCGCGCGGCGGACGACTGGGCCGTGATCGCCGAACAGCAACCGCGATGAGCGGCCCGGCTCCCCTCGCCGCCGCCCGGCACCCGGCACCCGGCACCGGGGCGGGCGGTCCGGGCGCTGTCCGTACCGCTGATGGTGCTCGCCGGAGGGCTGCTCGCCGCCCAGGCCGAGGTCAACGGACGGCTCGCCGCCCGGCTCGGCACCGGGCCGCGGGCCGGCCTCGCCGCCGGGATCGTCAGCATCGCCGTCGGCCTGCTGGCCCTGCTGGCCGCCGGCCCGTTCCGGCGCGCGGGCCGAGGCGGAGACCGGAACGCGAATGAGGGCACGGGCCGGGGCGGAGGCCGCAGCGCGAACGAGGGCGGGGGCCGGATCGCCGAACTCCGGGGCGCTGCCGCGGCCGACCGGTGACCGGCGCGCGGGCCTCAGCGGCGGCCGGCGCGCCCGCACCCGTCCGGACGCGCCGACGGCGGCCGACGCCCCGGGGGACGCCGGCCGCCGCTGACGCGTACTGCCGTGGTGCCGTCTTGCTACTGCCTTGGTGCAGTCGCTTTCTGACGGTGCGTTACTTCAGGTACGGGCCGTCGGTGCCGATCTTGCCCGGGGCGGCGTTCTTGCCGCCCAGGTCGAGGACGTAGACCCGCAGGTTGCCCTTGCCGGGGGCGGCGACGGACAGGGTGCCGTTGGTGACGGTGCGGACGTCGCCGGAGACGGCGTCCTTGTAGGTGCCGTTCGGGACGCCGGTGAAGGTGGCGGCGTCCGTGACGGTGACCAGGGCGAAGGAGTCGACGCCGCTGGCGGCGTCGGTGTAGCGGCGCTTGAAGGACATGCCGCCGGTGACGCCCTCGGTGGAGTACTGGCCCATCTGCAGGGCGGGGATCGCCCGGCGGATCTGGTTGAGCCGCTGCACCTGCTTGACCAGCGGCTGCTGGAGCGTGGTGGCGACGGCCCCGCTGGCGGAGGAGACCACCGAGAAGTCGGAGGCGGTGACGGTGCCCTCGACGTGGTCGCCGTAGTAGGCGCGGCCGGTGGTGGCGAGCGGGCAGGACGGGCCGCAGTCGATCTGCTTCCCGGCCTGGAACTCGATCTCGGAGCCGTAGTACAGGGTGGGGATGCCGCGGAAGGTCCACATCAGGGCCATGTTCTCGGCCCAGGCGTCGGTGCCGCCGGTGTAGCGGACGCTGGACTTGTTGGGCCCGTAGTCGTGGCTGTCCACGTACACCACGTTGTAGGTGGCGTCGTTGGTGGAGTCGTCGGAGTCCTTGCCGTTGCTGTACGCGTTGTGGGCGTCACCGAAGTTCATGTGCATCCGCATGTCGATGATGTTCATGCCGGAGAACTTCGAGTGGTCGGGCGCGTGGTAGGTGTTGCCGTCGAGGAAGGCGTTGGTCGACGTCGGCTGGTTGCCGGTGCCCAGCTGCTCCTCGTAGTTGTACTGGTCGAGGGCGGCCTGCACGTCGTCGGCGGTGTAGTCCTTGCGCTCCTTCCAGGTGTAGAACTGCGCCGAGTGGTTGACCGAGCCGCGGTTCCACTTGTCGTTGACGAACGCGGCGACCTCGCCGAAGACGAAGAAGTTCTGCGCCTTGGCCGGCCCCCAGTCCTGGGTGACCCGCTGCTGGATCGCGGGCAGGAAGCGCCGGTTCCAGGTGACCCGCGGGACGTGCACGGCGGTGTCGACCCGGAAGCCGTCCACGCCCATGTCGATGTACTTGTTGTAGGCGCCGATCAGGTAGTTCTGCACCTCGGCGTTCTCGGTGTTGAAGTCGGCCAGGTCGTCGGCCAGCCAGCAGGAGCGCGAGTCCTCGCCCTCCCAGTTCCCGATCCAGCACTGGTGGTAGTACTTGGACGGGAACATGCCCGAAGTGGGGCTCGGCCACTGGCAGTTGTAGATGGTGTAGCCCTCTGGGCTCTTGTACTGGGTCGGGGTGCCCCAGCCGACGCAGGTCTGGCCGGTGGGCTGGGTGGTCGACCACAGGTCGCCGTTGTAGTACGACTTGCCGCTCTTCGGCTCGACGGTCAGGCCGTCGTACTCGAAGCCGGGCTGCTTCTCGTCGTAGTACCAGGACCACTGGGCGTCCCGGACGCCGTACACGGTGGGCACGTACAGGCCCTTGGCGCCCCAGCGGGAGCTGTGGTTGTAGACCACGTCCTGGTAGATCTTGATGCCCTTGGCGTGGGCGGCGTTGATCAGGTCCTGGTAGGAGGCGCCGGCCGACTCCAGCCGCGGGTCGACCTTGTAGAAGTCGTAGCCGTGGTAGCCGTGGTAGTCGTAGTCGGAGCGGTTCAGCACCACCGGGGTGATCCAGATCGCCGAGAATCCCAGGCCCTTGATGTAGTCGAGCTTCTGCACCAGGCCCTTGAAGTCGCCGCGGAACATCGGGTCGTTGTTGGCCGCGTTGCCGGACTTCACGTCCTGGTTGCCGCCCCGGTCGTTGGACGTGTCGCCGTCGTAGAACCGGGCGGTGAGCACGAAGTAGATCGGATCCTTGCGCGGGTCGGTGCCGATCATCTCGCCGGGCTTGGCGGCCGGCGGGGCGTCGCCGGTGGTGGCGACCGCGGCGGCGGAGGCCGCGGAGACGTTCCCGGCCGCGTCCAGCGCCTTCACGGTGTAGGTGTAGACGGTGCGCGTCTCCAGGCCGCTGTCCGAGTACACCGTCGAGCCGACGTTGATCACCGAGGTGCCCTTGGTGCCGCCGCTGCGGGTGACCTGGTAGCCCGTCACCCCGGTGTCGTCGGTGGACGGCTCCCAGGTCAGCACGATCGAGGTGTCGGTCGCGTTGGCCGCCACCCCGGCCGGCACGCTCGGCGCGGTGGTGTCGGGGACGACCGCCGCGCACGGGTCGGCGGCGTTCGCGGTGACCTTGCCGTTCTGCACGGTGCTGACGCCCGCCGGGACGACGTAGTTGGCGCCGTTGTTGTTGTCCCAGGTGCCGTTGCCGTTGTTGAACGTCGCCGCCATGGTGGCCGCGGAACCCAGGTCGACGGTCCGCTTGTACCAGCCGGGGCAGGCGAGTTGCATGCCGATGCCCGGCACCGCCGTCCACGACCCGCCCGCCGGGGCGTAGTGCAGGTTGACGATGCTCCAGCCGACCACCGCGGTCGAGTAGAACACCGTGGCGCTCTTCCCGGCCGGGGTGCTGCCGCTCGCGGACGGCGACGGACTGGCGGACGCACTCGCACTCGCCGATGCGGACGGGCTCGCCGATACGGACGGGGACGGGGACGCGGACGGGGACGCGGAGGCGCTCGGGCTCGGGCTCGGGCTGGTGGTCGTGGCGCACGGGGCGGTGCTGCCGAGCACGCCGTCCTTGACCGTCACCACGCCCGTCCCGAGGGCGTAGTTCTTGCCGCCGTTGTTGTCCCAGGTGCCGGAGCCGTTGTTGAACGTCGCCTGCAGCCCGGTGGCCGTGCCCAGGTCGACGGTCTTCTTCACCCAGTCCGTGCAGGCCGCCTCCATCGCGACGCCCGGCGCGGTGGTCCAGGTGCCGCCGTTGGGGGCCCAGTGGAGGTCGTACGAGGACCAGTTGCGGGTCTTCGTGTAGTAGTAGACGGTCGCGCTCGCGCCGGTCGACGGCTGGCTCGGGCTGGGGCTCGAACTCGGGCTGGCGGTACCGCCGTTGTCGGTGCCGCACGGGTCGCTGTGGGCGATCACGCCGTCCTTGACCACCACGGTGCCGGTGCCCAGGGCGTAGTTCTTGCCGCCGTTGTTGTCCCAGGTGCCGGAGCCGTTGTTGAACGTCGCCTGCAGCCCGGTCGCGCTGCCCAGGTCGACGGTCTTCTTCACCCAGTCCGTGCAGGCCGCCTCCATCGCGACGCCCGGCGCGGTGGTCCAGGCGCCGCCGTCCGGGGCCCAGTGGAGGTCGTACGAGGACCAGTTGCGGGTCTTGGTGTAGTAGAAGACGGTGGCCGTGTTGCTGCCGCTCGCCGTGGTGCCGGTCGCCGCACTGGCGGTGACGCCGAGCGGGGCGCTGGAGAGCAGACCGGCGGTGAGTGCCGCCGCCGCTGTCAGCACGGCGGCAGTGGGGCGCCGCCGGTGCCGGGTTCGTCTGGTCAAGGGGGTGTCCCTCGGTGCTGGGCCGCGGGCCTGGGGAACTGCCTCGCGGCAGGGGGTGGGTGGGGGAGCTTGCGCAAGAACTTGCAAGAGCTTCCAGGAGGTTACTGAGGCATGACCTGCCTGTAAAGACTCCTTGACGCTGCTCATTGACGGACGATCCGGCCGAAATCCACCCCACTCACCGAAAGATCTTTCCGCAACCACCAGCAGCAGGACGGGAACCGGCACCCCCTCGGCCCCCGCGACGACGCGGACCTCCGCCACGGGCTCCCCCGCCCCGCCCTCACCGCCGCCCGACCGCCGCCAGCACCGCCGCCCCGCCCGCGATCCCCGTCAGCAGCGCGCACCCCAGCAGCGCCACCGGCGCACCGGCCCGGGTCGCGAGGGCGCCCCAGACCGGGTTCGCCAGCGCCAGGGCCGCGCTCTGCCCGAGCGTCAACAGCGCCTGGACGCGCGCCAGGTGGGACGCCGGGGCCCCGTCTGGAACTCGGTGCGGTCCACCACCGGCACGTCCCACCTGGGCTGTTCCATGGTTCGGCTCCCTGTTCCCTGGTCGTTGCGAGGTCCCGCCCGGC